>CAIPBW010000489.1 GCA_903863395.1 uncultured beta proteobacterium | reverse complement strand
GGGGCCTCAATGCCGTGCGCACGCCGATAGTCATTCACGGCCAGGCGACAGGCAGGTACTGCGCCGTAGTCATCCACAATGCAAAACCCGCCCACCGACAACTTCGGGTACAGCGCGGTAATCGCATCCATGGTGGACTCGTACATGTCGCCGTCAAGGCGCAACACCGACAGTTTCTCTATCGGGGCCGTTGGCAGGGTATTGGCAAACAAGCCTTCCAGAAACTGCACCTGTGGGTCGAGCAGGCCATAGCGCTGAAAGTTCTCGCGCACCTGGGCCTGAGACACCGCCAATTCCTTGAATGCGTACAGCGTGTCGCCTGCATCGGCCGGGTATTTTTCAGCGTCCGGTTTGGGCAGGCCAGCAAAAGAGTCGGCCACCCACACCTTGCGCGACGTGTCACCCATGGCGCGCAGCACAGCGCGCATCAGAATGCACGCCCCGCCCCGCCACACACCCGTTTCGATCAGGTCGCCAGCGATGCCTTCGCGCACCACACTCTCCACGCATGCGCGCAGGTGCTCCAGCCTGGCCATACCCGCCATGCTGTGGGCCACCGTGGGCCAATCGCGCCCATCGAGCCGGAACGCAAGCTCCTGCCCCTGGGCATAGGGCAGCCCAACCAGGGTCTTTTCCAACAGGTCCAGATACGCCGCTTGTGCATGGTTGGGGTCTGTCGTCGGATCGGCAAAGGGGCTTGTCCTCAAGTCGATCGGGCGTGTGGTGCTAAAAGGCGTTGTGCTGCGCCCCAACTCCTGCCCATCGCGGCCCAGGAAAACCAGAACAAGCTCGTGCTCCCCAGCAGCCAGCGGGGCAGGCAAACAGACGTACGACCGAAATCCCACGTACTGCGTCACGCATTGGGCCGGATACTCGGCCGCCACCCCGGGGCGCGGCCAGCCATACGACAAAGGAATTACGGCGCGGCCATCGATTTCGGTGCGGGCGCTGTGAATTTCCTGCTGCGGCACAAATGCCCAGCCCGACAAATTCCATTCGGATTGATCCGGGGTCTGGGCAGTGAAATCTTCAATATGGGAGTGCATCGCAACCTTTGTTATCGGCAGATTTTATGGCAGCCACCGTGGTGATCAGTCTTGCTCGGCGTAGCCAGATCACAAGAAATCGGTATCCCCGCCCATCAGCCACCAATTCAAGCCGACTGCACTTTGTGCTCCCAGATTCGAGGCGGTAGAGACTGCCAGTCCGGCGCAAGGCTCGCGGCGCACGATGTCCGAACTCTCAAGCGCCTGAGCCACGGCGCGACTGGCCCAGGCGGTCAATCCGGTGGCGCCAGCGCGCGCGGCCTCCAGGCGGCAGGCGCGGCACGCCACTGGCAGCCAATGGACCGGCCCAATCCAGTCAAGCCAATGGGCTGATTCGCTCCTCAAGTCCAACACCGCCACACCAAGGGGCGCGCGTGACCAGATACGGCGCAGTTCAAAAAAGCGATAGCGTGGCCCTTCTGTGACGGGTGTGTTGGGTGGTGTGGGCCGATCGATATAGCGCCAACGCAGATAGGCTCCATCGCGCTGTCCCAGTATCAGGTCGCCCGTGCGGGCGCGCATGGATTGCCAGGCGGTGTTGACGCTGTGCTCCAGTCGAACATCCGAAGCCGCTATTTCCCGCCAGCGCATACCCCAAGGCAGACCGGGGACCGAGGTTTGCGCGGTGTTCCAGTGCAGAGCCTCCATTGCGCCATCGTCGTGCATCAGGCCGAGAATCGTTCCCAGGCGCAGATGCCGCAGATTGGGGAATCCAAAACCCAACGCGAAGGCGTGCTGTGGGGCTGCTCCGACACGACTACTGTGAAACTCCCGGGTTACGTGGAAAAACGGGCCGCGCCGCGTCAGAATGCCGCGCCAGTCGGGGTGCACCATCACATCGCCCATTTGCAGGGCGCGCAGCGACTGGCCATGTCGCCATAGCGTTCGTGGCAAGCCGCCGCAGTAGGCGATCAAAGTGCCAGCATTCCAGGTGCCCAGCGCCTGGCCCTGGCCCTGGCCCGAGTCCTTTTCGTACTTCCATGTAAACCATCTGGCATCCACGTCGGCCCCGAACACCTGTTTGTGCAAGGCCAATACGGCATTAACGTCCTTGCTTTGCAAGTCGCGCAGCGCCAGATTCGCTTCGCCCACCCGCACGGTCAGGGGAGTGTCGTCCGAAGCGGAGTTTGTCATGGGTGCCATTCGTGGGGCAGTAGCACAAAACCCTGTTCAAGCCCCTTTTGTGTCACGTTCAGCGTCACGGCACCTTCTATGTACTCATAGATGTGCAATGCTTTTTCGCAGGCCAGAAAGCCGGTCACCGTATAGCGGCCCTTGAGCAGGGGCAGTCGCGGGAAGCGCACGCTCATATGTCCGTAGCCCTGGGCGTCGATGCGCGTGGTGACTCCGTCCTGGCCGGACAAAACGCTGGTCACGGTGAAATGGCTGCTGTCGGCAAAGCCAAAGGCCACCCTGGGCGCGGGCAAGCCCGGGTCAATGCAAAACTCCATGCCAATTTCAAGATCCGTCTCTCCCGAAACCACATCAAACTCGCGGTTCTCAAGACCATGCACCTTTGCGTAGATTCGGAGAATGCGTCCCGAACCCTCTGGTGGTGCGGGCTTGCTTGCGCTGGCCACTGCGGCGAAGCCCTGTGTTGGCGCAGCGGCTGCTGTAACGCTGGCATTGAGGCTGGTCTGGTAGGCATTGGTTACCTCGGCGGCGCCGCCAATCATGCGCAGCGTACCGTTCTCAATCCATAGTGCGCGAGAGCACAGTGCTTCCACCTGGTACATCGAATGCGAGCAAAACAGAATCGTCTTGCCCGCGTCCTTCATTCGCATGATGCGGTCAAACGACTTGCGCGCGAATGCACCGTCTCCCACTGAAAGCGCCTCGTCAATCACCAGAATATCGGGCTCCACGCTGGTGGCCACGGCGAACGCCAGGCGCATGAACATTCCGCTGGAATAGGTCTTCACAGGTTGGCCAATGAAGTCGCCAATGTCGGCAAACGACAAAATTTCGTCCAACCGTTCATCCACCTGCGCCTGGCTCAAGCCCAAAATGGCCGCATTCATGTAAACGTTTTCGATTCCGGTGAAATTCGGATTGAATCCTGCGCCCAGTTCCAGCAAGGCGGCCACGCGGCCATTCACTTGCAACTGCCCTGCGCTGGGTTGCAAGGTGCCGCACACCATTTGCAGCAGAGTCGATTTGCCCGCTCCATTGCGCCCGACAATGCCTACTACCTCGCCCGGCGTAATGGCAAAACTTACATCCTTGAGCGCCCAGAAGTCTCGAAAGTACGGCTTCTTGGGGTGCAACCAGTTGCCCAACAGCAAATGTTTCAACCGGTCGCCGGGGTGGTCATACAGGCTGTAGCACTTGCCCAGCGCAGTTGCCTCAATCGCGTAGTCAGACGACATCAGCGAAGCCCTTTCGTGCTGCCCGGAAGAACATCGCTCCCATCAGGGCAATGGCGCAGCACACGAGTGCGTGCATCGTCAGCATCGACCAATCGGGCCAAAGCCCGTCAATTAAAACCTGCCGCGTTTGGGTAATCGTCAGCGCCAAAGGATTTAGAACCATCCACGGTCTAACCGCTTCAGGTAGCGCCTCCACCGGGAAAAATATGGGGCTCAGAAACATCAACAGGCTAACCAACAGCCCCAACACCTGACCCACATCGCGCACATAGGTGCCTACGGCCGCTAATAGCCACCCCAGCCCGACGCATAAAGGCAGCAGCGGCAACCACACCAGTGGCAGCGCCAACGCACTCCATGGCAAGCTACCGTGCTCGTAGATACCAAGTACCAGCAGCAACAACAAGGCCACCGCCAGATTGGCCATTGCCGCAACTGCGTTCACCCAGGACAAAATTTCTAGCGGGAAAATAATCTTCTTCACCAGATGGGGCTGCTCCAGAATCATGCCCGGGGCACGGTTGACGCATTCAGCAAAGAAATTGAAAACCGACAGCCCGGCAAAAAAACGCAGCGCAAAAGCCAAGTGGCTTTCTTCCACCGCAGAATTCCATCGCATCTTGAAAACAAAGCGAAAAACCAGCGTGTACACCAGCAGCATCAGCAGTGGCGTCAGAAACGCCCAGACCATACCCAGCATCGATTGCCGGTAGCGCGAGTGGATGTCCCGTGTGGCAAGCTGGCGGATGAGCCCGACATAGCGCCAGGGGAATAGGTACAAAAATAGGGTTTTCAAGGCGGGCAATGATAGCAGTGGGCCTCGCCTGGGCGTGGCCTCTAAGCTTTGGGTGGGTCCACGCGGCCTTGGGCAATGTCTTGCAGGTAGTCCAAGCGCAGTACCGTGAGCGTATTGCCTTCGCGCACCAGCATCTTGTTCAAAAACAACAACTGGAACGAGCGCGTTACCGTTTCGCGGCTGGCGTTGATCATGATCGCCAGCTCCTGGTGAGTTGGCACCGGGTCCACCGTCGGCAGCGCGCTGGCGCTGCTGCTCGAAAGCTGCAGCAATTGCGCGCACAAACGCTGAAACGGGTTGGCCAGGCTCAAGAGCATGCGCTGCGCCATCACTGCGCGCACTCGCATCGCCAGGCGCGCCATCACCGCACTGGCAAGCTCTGCGTGCCTGGAGATCAGCTCCCGCGCAGCGCGTGCCTCTAAAAACGCAACGGTGGAGCGGGCTGCCGCCACTACAAACTCCGAGCCGCCCTGGCTATCCACCACCGACAACTCGCCAAAATAGTCACCGGGGTCTACAAAATACAGGCCCACGCCGCGTCCGTCCACCGTAAAATCAACCCCCTGCAGTCGCCCGTCCACCAAAAAGCCCAACTCCTGCGTTGGCGTGTCCTTGGACAGCACCATGGCGCGGCGTGCAAACGAACGCAGGTTCATTTGCGCCGAAATGGACTCCAAAGCTTCCCGGGGTAGGGGGCGCAGCAGTGGAAATTGGGCCAGCAGTTGAAGCGAGACGGGCATTCCGGGCGAGTTTAGCGCCTTGGGGATTGTTTGAAACTTGTGACTACCAGCACAGAAACGAAGTTGGTGCCGTGCTAGATTGAGAGTCGGGGATGGTATGTCCCCTGGTTGCAGGCCGGATCAACTCAGTGGTTCGTGCTGTTTTATTGCGAGGTGGCAACATGAATAATTTTCGATTCTCCGTGTCAGTGTTTGCGCTCACGGCGCTGCTGTCATTGGTGCACATCGCTCACGCGGCTACGGCGGATGGCGTGCGCATGGTCGGCGAGGTGACGTTGCTGATTGGTGAAGTCACGCTGGTGTCCCACGACGGCGTGGCCCGCAGCGTTGAACGCGGCAGTGCCATCCGTGAAGGCGACCGCATTGAAACCGGTGCCGGTGGCCATGTGCATTTGCGCTTTGTCGATGGTGGCCGTTTGAGCGTGCGCCCCTCCAGCCGCCTGCAAATCGAAGACTACCGCCACGCTGGTGAGCAGCAAACACTTACCACCATCAAGTTCCGGCTCGACGAAGGCCTGGTGCGCTCCATTACCGGATCATGGGGCGAGGCCGAGCGCGAGCGCTTTCGCCTCAACACCCCGCTGGCCGCCATTGGTGTCAAGGGCACCGACTTTGTGGTGCGCTCCGACGCCAACAATACCTTGGCCACGGTTTATACCGGTGCCATTGTGCTCACCCCCATGTCCAGCGCCTGCCAAGCCAGCGTGGGGCCGTGCCAGAATGGCTTCGAAAAAATGCTCTCCGAAGACATGAAGGGCCAGATGCTCTCACTCAGCCGCCAGCAAGCCAGCCCGCAACTGGTGGCGGCCATTGATCTGCTGGCACAGCGTTCCCGCGCCGCGCCCACTGAAGCTGCGGCAAAGGTTGAACCCGCGTTCAAGCCAGAGACGGCGCGCGCTGATGTAGCCATTGACAAAGACAAGGTGGTAGTGAGCGACGCACGCGCCGTGGGCGTGGTGGTGGGGCAGGCTACATCGGCGGCGCAGACGGCGCAAAACGCGCCTGTGGTTGTGCCAACACCCACACCCACTCCTGCGCCAACACCCGCGCCTGCGCCAACACCATCCCCCGTACCTGTCGTGCCCGTTGACCCGGTTATACCCACGCCAGCGCCAGTGCTGCCACCTGTGGCTACCCAGTTGTCGTGGGCGCGTTTGCTCTCCGCCGCTGATGGCGATACCTTGAGCGTAACCTTTGCGCAGGCTATCAAAGATGGCCGACAATCCGTCACCGGAAATGGAGCCTTTACCCTGTACCGAGATGGCGCGGCAACCGCCTTGCTGGCCAGCGCCGACACTTCGGCCAACTTCCGCCTGGTGGGTGGTACGGCCAGTCTGGTGTGGGATGATCGTGGCAGCCCCGTGGTCGATCCGGTGCGTGTGGACAACGGCACGCTCAGTGTTGATTTTTCGCGTGCCACCTATTCCACCCAGGTCAACGTCTCCAGTGCTCGTTTGGGTGCCGACAATGTGGCATCCAATGGCGTGATCACACCCACTGGCATGATGCAATCGGTTGGTGGAAACTCTGGTTCGATGGGGGCGCTCAGCCTGGACGGCAAGGAAGCCGGCTACTTTTTTGTGAAAACGGTTGCCGCCGGGAACTTGAACGGCATCACCTTGTGGGGGCGGTGATTGTTGTCACGCTTTTCGGGGTGGTTGGGCCGATGGGGTGTTTTTGCACCTAGTCTGGTACTGGCGGCGCTAGTCACACTGTTAGTGCAACTGGTTGCTGCACCGGCGCTGCAGCGCTTTGAGGAGCGCTCGGGCGATCTTGCTTGGCGCATAGGCGCACAACAGCAAGACGAACGCCGTCTCATCGTGGTTGATATCGACGAGCGCAGTTTGCGCGAAGTCGGCCCCTGGCCCTGGCCACGTGCGGTGCAGGCCGACTTGGTGCAGCGCCTCGCCGCCGCCGGAGTGCGCCAGCAAATTTTTGACATCGTCTTTGCCGACCCCAAGCCCGACGACGCTGCCTTTGCGCAAGCTTTGCAGCAGCACACGGCGGTGCTGGCCCAGGTGTTTGCGCTGGAGCAGGGTGGCCAGCCCTCCATGGGGCAACTCGCCGGTGCGCTTGACTGGGCCTCTTGCCCGGCCCCCTTTGGCGCGGCTGCGGGCTACCTTGGCAACGCCGCCGATCTGGGCCTGCGTGACGCCGGGCACATCACCCCGCGCGTGGCCAGTGATGGCTTTGTGCGCCACCAGCCCGCCGTTATCTGCTACCAGGGTAAGTCCTATCCGGCGTTGGCCATTGCTGCGCTGATGCGCGGC
>CAIPBW010000488.1 GCA_903863395.1 uncultured beta proteobacterium | reverse complement strand
CGTGGCACCCAGCAACCATTTGATGATCAGTTTCATGCGCCAAGAATAGCACTGCAGCGCGGGCGCATGCCGCAGGGGCGCATGCCGCAGGTGCGCCCCACGTCATTACCAGGCAGCTCCCACCCCTTCGCCGCGAGGGCAGCGTCACCCCTTCGTCGCGAGGCCGCTCCACCCCTTCGTCATTGCGAACGAAGTGAAGCAATCCATGACTTCCGGACTGCATGGACTGCCGCGTCGCTTCGCTCCTCGCAGTGACAGCCATTTGCCATCGCGAGGCCACTCCCCCACTTCGTCATTGCGAACGAAGTGAAGCAATCCATGACTTGGGGCTGCATGGACTGCCGCGCTGCGCTCGCAGTGACGAGTCATAGGTTCATCGCGAGGTCGGCAGACCGGGCTATTTCCAGCGCACCGGCTCCAGGTCTACGGAGTGCGCGCTGTCACTGAGCGTGAGCACGCCTTCCTGGAGGGTGGCTTGCAACTGCATGCTGCGCTGCGCCAGTTGCACCAGCGCCTGCGAGCGCTCGGCAGCAATGCGCCAGACCTGCAGGCGATCCAGCCGGGTGAGCTTGTTCTCGATGCTCTTCCACCAGATTTCGGCAGCGTGGCTGAAGCAGTACACCACCACCTGATCGGCCTTCTGGCAGGCCTTGGACAGCGGCTTTTCCTCGGGCTGGCCGACCTCGATCCACAGGCGCTTCAAGCCGGTGAAGTCGGTGAGCGAGACGTCCGGGTCATCCGGGTCCGACAGGCCCGCACCAAAGGCCAGCGTGCCGTCGCCATTGCACACTGCCTGCAGGCTGTAGGCGTGCAGCGCCAGCGCCGCCAGCCGCACCATCATGCGTTCATCGGTCTCGCTCGGATGCCGCGCCAGCGTGAGCGCATGGTCGGCGTAGTAGCCGTGGTCGATGTCTGCAATCTGCAGATTGGCTTTGAAGATGGTGGATTTGGTGGCCATGCGGTCAGTATGCCTGTGCTGCGCAGGCGCTAGACCCTCTTCGCCAGTTCTGCGGCCTTGCCGGTGTAGCTGGCGGGCGTCATGGCCAGCAGGCGGTCTTTTTCGGCTTGGGGCAGGGCCAGGTTGGCGATGAAGCCTTGCATCAGTTCGCGCGTCATGGCCTCGCCACGGGTGAACTGCTTGAGTTGTTCGTAGGGCTGGGGCAGGCCAAAGCGGCGCATCACGGTCTGGATCGGCTCGGCCAGCACTTCCCAGGAGCGGTCCAGGTCGGCGGCGATGGCGGCTTCGTTGATTTCGAGCTTGTTGAGCCCGGCCAGCAGGCTCTGGTAGGCCAGCACCGCGTAGCCCAGTGCCACGCCAACGTTGCGCAGCACGGTGGAGTCGGTCAGGTCGCGCTGGAAGCGCGAGATCGGCAGCTTTTCGCTGAGGTGGCGCAACAGCGCGTTGGACAGGCCCAGATTGCCTTCAGCGTTTTCAAAGTCGATCGGGTTGACCTTGTGCGGCATGGTGCTGGAGCCGACTTCGCCTGCGCGCAGCTTCTGCTTGAAGTAGCCCAGCGAGACGTAGCCCCAGACATCGCGCGACCAGTCGATCAGGATGGTGTTGGTGCGCGCCACTGCGTCAAACAGTTCGGCCATGTAGTCGTGCGGTTCGATCTGGATGCTGTAGGGCTGAAAGTGCAGGCCCAGGCCCAGCGGCTCGGGCGTTTCCACCACCTTGCGGCTAAAGGCCTCCCAGTCGAAGTCGGGCCAGGCCGACAGGTGGGCGTTGTAGTTGCCCACGGCACCGTTCATCTTGGCCAGAATCTTGACTGCGGCAATGCGTTCGCAGGCCGCCTGCAGGCGTACCACCACGTTGGCGACTTCCTTGCCCACGGTGGTGGGGCTGGCGGTTTGGCCATGGGTGCGGCTGAGCATCGGCAAATCGGCGTAGGCGTGGGCCATTTCGCGCAGCTTGAGCAGCACCCGGTCGAGCGCGGGCAGCAGCACCACGTCGCGCCCCGAGCGCAGTTGCAGGGCGTGGCTGGTGTTGTTGATGTCTTCGCTGGTGCAGGCAAAGTGCACAAACTCCTGGGCCGCTTCCAGCTCGGGGCGTGCCTCGAACTTGGACTTGATCCAGTACTCCACCGCCTTGACGTCGTGGTTGGTGGTCTTTTCGATTGCCTTGATGGCTTCGCCATCGGTCTCGGAGAAGTTCTTTACCAAGCCCAGCAAGTAAGTGCGCGCTCCGGCAGAAAGGGGCTTGAATTCGGCAAAGCCAGCGTCGCTCAGGGCGATGAACCAGGCCACTTCGACCTGCACCCGGCGCTGCATATAGCCTTGTTCGCTCATCAGCGGACGCAGCGCCGCGAGCTTGGCGGCGTAACGGCCGTCCAGTGGAGAAAGGGCAGAAATGGTGGTGAGATTCATGGTCTGCATTGTAGGTTGTGCGCCCGGGTTTGGGCATGCCCGGCGTGGGGGCAAGACCTGTGGATAGAATGGGCCCTCCAGTACAGCCACACCTCCCATGAAACTCCTAGGATCACTGTCGAGCCCCTATGTGCGCAAAGTGCGCGTGGTCATGGCCGAAAAAAAGCTCGATTACCAATTTGTTCCCGAAGATGTGTGGTCGGCTGACACCGCCATTGCCCAGGCCAACCCCTTGGGCAAGGTGCCGTGTCTGGTGATGGAAGGGGCCGAAGCGCTGTTTGATTCGCGCGTCATCGTCGAGTACCTCGACACCCTGTCGCCCGTGGGCAAGCTCATCCCCACGGTCGGGCGCGAGCGCGCCGAGGTCAAGACCTGGGAAGCGCTGGCCGATGGTGTGATGGATGCAGCCATCCTGGCGCGACTGGAATCGCATTGGCCGGGGCGCACGCCCGAGCAGCGCAGCCCGGCCTGGATTGCGCGCCAGATGGACAAGGTGCAAGCCGCCATCAAGGCCATGGGCAAGGGGTTGGGTGACAAGGCCTACTGCGCCGGCATCCACCTGAGTCTGGCCGACGTGGCGGTGGGCTGTGCCCTGGGCTACCTGGATTTCCGCTTTCCCAGCCTCGACTGGCGTGGCGAACACCCCAACCTGCAGCGCCTGCACGACAAGCTGATGCAGCGCCAAAGTTTTATCGACACCCAGCCGGTGTAACCAGCGCTCCTGGCCTTACCAGGTGCGGTCTGAGGGCGCGGCGGTAAGCGCGAGCATACGCTCCAGGTTGATCTTTACTTTCATATCGCGGTGCGCCACACTGGCCACCACCCTGTACTCGCGCACACTGGTGTCACGCACCAGCGGCTCCACCGTGGGCAGGCCGTTGCGGTTGACCACCACCGCCACGCGCGGCGTGGTGGTGTTGAGGCCGCGCTTGACCACCACCGCAACCTCGTCGGTCGTCAGCCGCACATACGAGCCCGGCTGGTAAATCCCCACGGCCTTGATCAGGGCGGCACCCGCTTCGTCAATGGCGCGCACCTCATCAAAATAGCAGGCTTGCATGGCCGCCGCCGGGGACAGTGGCTGGCGTGACGCGCGTGGTGCCAGGCGCGCAGCAAACATGTCGGCCCGCTGGATCAGCCGCGCCAACTGCTGCGCGGGCGACTTCTCGCTCAGCGCGCCGGGCTTTTGGGTATGGTGGTCGTGCACGGCCTCCAACCAGACCTCGTCGGTCACGCCCAATGCCGTCAGCATTTCGACCGACTTGGCGGCATGCGCATCAATGGCGGCGCGTTGGCCGGTGGTGAGCGCTTCGGCTTGCAGGGCGAGGCGGTCCTGCAAATCGGTCATCGACAGGTTCATGGTGAGTGCGGCCTTGCACAACTGCAGTTGCCGTGGCTCCGACCACGACAGCACCTCGCGCGCGGCCAAGCCGCACATCACGCTCACCAGCATGGCGTGGGTGGCGCTGTACTTGTGCACTTCGGTGGCCGACAGGTGGATCAGCGCAAACAGCGTTCCGTCCGGGTTGCTCTGGCTGTGGCGGCTGAGTTGCGCGCACAGGCGCTCAAGCCGCTCCATGAAATTGACCGAACGCGCGTCGCGCAAGATGGAATTGGCTTGCACCTGCAGGTCGAGCCAGTCGGCACGCTCGTCCTGGTTGCGGCGTCCGCCCAGGCTATCGGCGGAGAGCTTGGTGTTGGCAATCTCGCCCAGCGGCTTGTCCTTGCGCACTGCCACGTGCAACTGCTCCACATAGGCGCGCAGGTGCGTTTCGGAGTCAGAGGCGTCAATGTACAGGCCACCGCCCCGGCGTGCAAAGTCGGCCAGCGCGTCGCGGGACGCAATGATGAAGGACTTGCGCGCCAGCAGCACGCCGTCCTTGTCCATCAGGGCAAAGGGCAGGGGCTGGCCGACGCGGACTGTATCTTCGTTAACCGGGACGAGGTGCATGGTGTGGCGCGATTATGCGGTTTTCTTCTGCTTGGCAGGTTTCATCGGCATAAAGTGGATTGTTCTTAAGCGCTCCTGCTAGGATGGCGGCCATGAATTCCCAAGAAATACCTCTGGGCTTGCTTGGCAAGGTCTGTGACCGGCACGATCTGGCGGTGCGGCTGCGCGCGCTGCCCCGGCCCTGGGTCTTTACCAACGGCGTCTTTGACGTGCTGCACCGTGGCCATGTGGTGTATCTGGCGCAGGCGCGCGAACTGGGCGCAAGCCTGATTGTTGCGCTCAATACCGATGCGTCGGCGCGACGCCTGGGCAAGGGCGACGACCGCCCGCTCAACAACCAGGCCGACCGCGCGCTGGTGATGGCCAGCCAGCAAGCCGTCAGCTTGGTGACCTGGTTTGACGAAGACACGCCGGTAGAACTGATCGGCCAGATCCGCCCCGACATTCTGGTCAAGGGCGGCGACTACGACATGGCCAAACTGCCAGAGACCGCGCTGGTGCAGTCCTGGGGCGGCACCGCACAGGCGCTGCCCTTTGTGGCGGGCTATTCCACCACCCGGCTGCTGGAAAAAATTCGCGCAAGCTAGCGCTGCGCAAGTCCTGATTGCGGTCAGGAAGAACTTGAAAGTCTGCAGCGACGTGGCAATCCATACTATTTGGCAGTCATTGCGAGCGAAGCGTGGCAATCCATGACTTCCGAACGCATGGATTGCCGCGTCGCTTCGCTCCTCGCAATGACGGCCTCTCGTCATCGCAAGGCCGCCCCCACTCGTCATCGCAAGGCCGCTACCT
>CAIPBW010000487.1 GCA_903863395.1 uncultured beta proteobacterium | reverse complement strand
TGGCCTGGCTGGTGCATATCAGCGGCAAGCAAGTGGGTCTGGCCTGCAGCGAGGGGCTCTTCCTCGACGGCCGCCAGGTCGAGTCCAACGACTGCGCGCACTGGGAACCGGGCCAACGCCTGTTGATCAACCGCTCGGTGCAGGCGGCCGTGTTTGAAAACGGCAGCCGCACCATACTGGCCGAAGGGCTGGCCTACGACAAATGCAGCGTGGGTATCGTCACCGACGTGGGTTGGCACGAATCGCTGGCCGAATTTGACATCCACGACGCAGAGCAAACCTTCAAGGTGGCGCGCACCCAGGTCGACGTCATTCTGCCCAGCGGCACGGCGGTGCTCAACGCAGCCGACGAGCAGGTGGTGGAAATGGCCGAGCTGTGCGACGGCAAGATCATCTTCTACGCCCTGAGCGCCAAGCTACCCACCATGGTGGAACACCGCGCAGCCGGTGAGCGTGTGGTGTTTGTTCGCGACGACCTGATCGTGATGGCGCAAGGCCAGGACGAAGTGGCGCAACTGCCACTGGCGACGCTCAAGCCGGCCAAGTCTTCGCAACCCGAGATGGTGATGGCAGCGGTGGCTGCCGCCTGGGCCCTGAACATTCCTCCCGAGTTGATTGGTGCCGGACTGCGCACGTTCGAGTCCAACCCCAAGAAAACCCCTTACTCCTACTGATTGCATCGCATGGAAGTTACACGCATCCGGGCCCTGCGCGGGCCCAACATCTGGAGCCACCACACCGCGATCCAATCGGTGGTGTCGTGCTCAGAGGAAGAATGCTCAATCGAAAACATCGAAGGCTTTGAGGCGCGCCTGCGCGCACGCTTCCCCGAAATCAGCTCGCTCCAACCCACCGGCCACGACGACTCGGTGCCGATGGCGCACGTGCTCGAACTCGCCGCACTCGAATTGCAAGCACAAGCCGGTTGCCTGGTAACCTTCAGTTGCACCACACCCACAGTAGAGCCCATGGTCTACCAGGTGGTAGTGGAATACAGCGAAGAGGCGGTAGGACACCTGGCGCTGGAGCTGGCACAGAGCCTGTGCCAGGCGGCCATGGCCAACGAGCCGTTTGATCTGGCCGGGGCACTTTCGCAACTGCGCGAACTCGACGAAGACGTGCGCTTGGGGCCCAGCACCGGCTGCATCGTCAACGCCGCGCTGGCGCGCAACATCCCGTTTAGCCGCATGACCGAAGGCAGCATGGTGCGCTTTGGCTGGGGCAGCAAACAGCGCCGCATCCAGGCCGCCGAGATGGACATCACCAGCGCCATTGCCGAAGCCATTGCCCAGGACAAGGACCTGACCAAGAAACTGCTCGCCGCCGCCGGTGTGCCAGTGCCTTCCGGGCGCGCCGTCAGCGACGTGGAAGACGCCTGGAAGGCGGCCTGCGAAATCGGCCTGCCGGTGGTGGTCAAGCCCAAGGACGGCAACCAGGGCAAGGGCGTTACCGTCAACATCACCACGCGCGAGCAATTGGTTGCGGCCTACGAGGCAGCAACCGCATTTCGCGACAACATCCTGGTGGAACGCTACATGCCAGGCAACGACTTTCGCCTGCTGGTGGTGGGCGACCGCATGGTGGCTGCAGCACGGCGCGACCCGCCCAAGGTGGTGGGCGACGGGGTGCATACCGTTGCCGAATTGGTAGAGCAGGTCAACCGCGACCCGCGACGCGGCAGCGGGCACTCCACGTCACTGACCAAAATCCGGTTTGACGACATCGCCCGCACCTGCCTGGGGGCACAAGGCTTTAGCGCCGACTCGATTCCGGTCAAGGGCAAGCGTGTCAACCTGCGCCAC
>CAIPBW010000486.1 GCA_903863395.1 uncultured beta proteobacterium | reverse complement strand
CCCAACCTGGCAACAAGGTGGAAGACGTGTTCAAGCAGGTGCGCGCCAACGTGCGCCGCGACTCGCAGGGCAAGCAAGTTCCCTGGGAGTCCACTTCGCTCGAAGGCGACTTCTACTTCCGTGGCGCACCAACTCCGGTCAAACCCCCAGACCCGGCTGAAGCCATGGAGTTGGCACTGTGGAATGCCGTCAAGGACAGCAAGCTCGCGCTGGAGTTGCAGGTGTATGTGAACCGCTACCCGACAGGCAAATTTTCAAGCGAGGCGATGAAACGCCTCAGCAGCCTGCAAGCCGCCAGCGCCGAACGCACCGCAGCCGAATCGGCCAAAGCAGAAGCCGCCAATGCCGAGGCTGCCAGGAAGGCGGCCGCCGAGCGCGCCGCAATAGAAGCGGCTCAAAGAGCCGCGGCCGAACTTGCCAAAGCAGAAGCCACCAAAAAATCTGCCGCAGACCGGGCCACGGCAGAAGCTGCGCAAAAGGCTGCAGCAGAGCGCGCCAGCGCCGAGGGCGCAAGAAAAGCGCAAGCCGAACGGGAGTTGGCCCATGCCAAGGAGCAAGCGGATTTGCAGGAGGCGATCGACAATCGCACCGCCGAACTGCTGGCAAGTCTGGCCAATCCGCCTCGCCCCAGCGCCGCGAGTTCTCCCGCTACATCCCAAAAACCGGCTCGCCCGGTTGCGGCGAGCAACGCGCTTGGCTTTACGGTGGGAGATCGCTGGCGCTACCAGATCGTGGACAAATGGAAGAACGAAGTCATCCGCAATGCCAGCTTCAAGGTGGACAGGATTCGCGAGAACGGTGACATGGAGTGGAACGATTCCAGCATCATCACCGGCCCGGATGGAAGCCGTCGCTACGCCAACGTTGGCAGTGGCAGGGCCAATGAGTACAGTCCCCAGCTGGAATGGTTGCCCAAGGAACTGCGCATCGGTTACAAGCAGGACGTCAATTACATCTTCACGCGCACGCAAGACGGCGCGGTTGACTACCGCGAGACGTACAAGGGGGCCATGCTGGTCAAGGGCAAGGAAAAGGTCACCGTGCCTGCGGGTGAATTTGAAGCCTACCGGATTGAGCGCGAGTACCAATTTACCGGCACGCCAAACTCGGGGGCCCGTGGCTGGTATGGGCTGTCGACGGCCATCTACTGGTACGTTCCAGCCCTGCGCAATTACGTTGCCTTTGAAATCGATCACCGCTCCAACGGTGTTTTGGTCACCCGCGAGCGCCATGAGCTCACCAGTTTCTCGGTGCGCGGCGCAGAGAACCTGGCGCAGCGCTGAGCACCCGCGCCATGCAGTTCTGGCACCCCATCGCCCTGCGCATCGGTGCCTTGCCCGCGCGACGTGTGACCTGGGCGCTGGTGGCGCTGTTCTCGCTGTGGGTGCTGGGCGACGTGTTTGTGTTCAAGCTCACCGGCGGTCTGGCGCGCTCGAGCTTTGACACCATGGTGCGCAACCGGGTGGTGGTGGCCGCGCCCGACCCGCGCATCGTGATCATCGACATCGACGAAGCCTCGCTCGCGCGCATGGCCAAGGAGTTTGGCCGCTGGCCCTGGCCGCGCGACACCCTGGCCACGGTGCTCGAACACATCGAGCAGCAGCAGCCCGCCGCAATTGCCTGGGATATCCTTTTTTCTGATGCCGATCGGCTCAGCCCCGGCGGCGACGCCGCTTTCAACCAGGCCGTCAGCCGCAGCACCCACAGCCATTTCTCGATCGTGCGCCTGCCTGCCGCCAATGACGCCGTGAGCCAGATCACGCAGGCGGCGTTGCCGGGCTTGTGGGTCGACAGGCCGCAGGGAGCAGCGCAAACGCTACCTGCCAAAAAGCCCGCCACCGTGGCGCTGATTGCACCCGCCCTGCCTGCCGTTGCCGCCGCACCCCTGGGCTACAACAACGGCTATGTGGATTCCGATGGCGTGCTGCGCCGCTACCGCTACCTCGAACCTTTGGCCGACGGCAGTGCGATTCAATCGCTGGCATTAGGCGTGGCCCGCAGCGTCAACCCGCAGGCCTACCAGAGCGTGCTCGCCAACAGCGCATTTACCCCACCGCCCAATGATGAGTTGATCGCCTGGCGTCGCCAGAGTGGTGCCTACCCACGGGTTTCGTTTGCCGATGTGTTTGCGCAGGCAGAGGGCGACCAGCCCACCGGCGCAGTTCCCTCCTTCGCGGGCAAGGTGGTGATCATCGGCTCGACCGCGCCGAGCCTGTTCGACATCCATCCCACGCCGTTATCGCAGATGCAGACCGGGGTGGAATCGCTGGCCACCGCAATCGACAACGTTTTGCACCAACGCCATCTGGCCGAATTGCCGCGCTGGCTGCAAGCGGCGCTGGCCATCATTTTGTGCATCGCACTGGCGCTGTGGGTGCAGTACCAAAGCGCGGCCTCGCTGGCACCAGCCCTGGTTCCGTTGCCGGTGGCGCTGATCGTCATCAGTTACCTGAGCCTCAACCTGCTGCCGGTGTTTCTGGATTTGCATCTGGCGGCGGCGCTTGCGCTGGCATTTCTGAGCGTGTTGCACTACTGGAGCGCCTTGCACCGCAACCATTGGTGTTCGCCACCGCCGCCACCGCCCCAGCCGTTGGCCGCCTGGTCATGGCGGCGCGACGATGCCTGGACCGAAGCGCCGCTGGACCGCCTGATCGACGCAGTCGAGCATTGCGCACCCGATTGCCGTGTGGTGGTCTGCGACAGCCCCTCGGCCCCGCTGCGCTGGCCCGAGTTCGCGCGCTTTGCCGCCGTGG
>CAIPBW010000485.1 GCA_903863395.1 uncultured beta proteobacterium | reverse complement strand
TGTGGGAGCTTGCCTGCAAGCGATTGGCAGGAATACCATCGCCAGCAGGCTGGCTCCTACAAATCCACGGGGTTATAGCCCGATGGCCACGGCGGCGGCGCGTGCGGCGTGAATGGCGGAACCTATTTTGGGTCCGGTAGCGCCTGCGGCCTGTGCCTGCGCGGCCACAACATCGGTTGCTACCGTTTGCGCCCGCGCCAGTGCGGCTGCCAGGCGTGGTGCTGCCGGATAAGGTTCATCGTGCAGGCCCAGGCGGCCGCGTGCATCGCACTCGCAGGCCAGCAGAATGTCGGCAAAGCGCGCGGGCTTGCGAAACGCGTCGCAGCGCTCCAGCAGACGCACGGTGGCGGCTGCGCCCAGCGCCTGCGAACGGTGGATGTTGCCGTGCTCGCGCGCCACCACCTGCGCCAGCTCCGCGCACTCCACGGGCACACGCAGGCGCTGGCACACGCCCTGGAGCAGGCGCACGCTGCGCTCTTCGTGGCCGATGTGGCGCGGCAGGTGTTCGGCGGCAGTTGTGCCCTTGCCCAGGTCGTGCACCAGGCAGGCAAAGCGCACGGCCAGTGAGGCCCCGCGCAGCGCCGCTTGGTCGATCACCAGCAGCATGTGTGCGCCGGTGTCCACCTCGGGGTGGTGCTGCGCGGGTTGCGGCACGCCCCACAGGCGGTCAAGCTCGGGCAGCAAACGCGCCAGGGCCCCGCAGTCGCGCAATACGCTCAGCATGCGCGAGGGTTGGCGCTCCATCAGGCCGCGTGCAAGTTCCTGCCACACACGCTCGGCCACCAGATGGTCCACCTCACCGGCTTGCACCATGTCACGCATCAGCGCAAGGGTTTCATCGGCCACGCGGAAGTCGGCAAAGCGTGCGGCAAAGCGCGCCAGCCGCAGGATGCGCACCGGGTCTTCGCGAAACGCGTCGGTCACGTGGCGCAGCACCTTGAGCGCAATGTCGCGCTGCCCGTGAAAGGGGTCGACCAGCGCGCCGCTGGCGTGCCACTGGTGAACGTCCACCGTGCCACCCGTGCCTGCCAGCGCCGCAGGCACGGCCATGGCGTTGATGGTGAGGTCGCGCCGCGCCAGGTCCTGCTCCAGCGTTACGTCGGGTGCGGCGTGGACGGCAAAGCCGGTGTAGCCGGGGGCGGTCTTGCGCTCGGTGCGCGCCAGCGCATATTCCTCATGGCTGCGCGGGTGCAGGAATACCGGAAAATCGCGCCCCACTGGCGTGTAGCCCTGGTCGAGCAGGGCTTGCGGCGTGGCACCCACCACCACCCAGTCGCGATCCTGCAGCGCCAGGCCCATCAGGGCATCGCGCACCGCACCGCCGACCAGGTAGGTTTGCATGGGCTTGATGCGTCTCAGGGTGTGAGGCGGTAGGGTTCTTCGAAGTCGAGGAAGTCGCGCTCGGCCAGCGCGTCCTCCACCCAGGCCTTCATCCCCGGCAGTGCGTGTACCCGGTTGACGTAGGCGCTGGCCACATCGTTCATCGGCAGGCCGTAGGTCTTGATACGCGAGCACATCGGCGCAAAGTAGGCGTCGGCAATGCTGAACGCACCAAACAGCATCGGGCCGCCGTGCTCCTGCAGCAGCGCGCACCACATGTCCTGCAGGCGCTCAACGTCGGCGCGCACGCCACCCTTGTCGCGCCAGATCAGCGCGCCCATGGACTGCAGGCGCGCCTCCACGTTCATGGGGCAGTGGGTACGTAGCGCGCCAAAGCCGCTGTGCATTTCGGCACAGATGCTGCGGGCGCGGGCGCGCGCCGTGCGCTCTTGCGGCCACAGGTGCTTTTCAGGGAAACGCTCGGCCAGGTACTCGGCAATGGCCAGCGTGTCCCACACCACCAGATCGCCATCGACCAGCACCGGCACCTTGCCGGTGGGCGTAACCGTGCTGAGGGTGCGTTTGAACTTGGACTGGTCGTAAGTCGATGCGTCGGTGAAATCGTCGAAGCGCAGCGCGATTTCCTCAAAGTCGATGTCGGCCTGCGTCATCAGCACCCAGGGGCGCATCGACCAGGAAGAATAGTTTTTGTTGCCGATATAGAGCTTCATCAGGGTAGGTCCTCCGTGGGTAATGGCAGGCTGGCGTCGCGCGGCCCGACACGCCCCAGTCGCGCCTTGAGGGACTGGGGCTGGCCGGTAATCAGGGCCGCGTAGTTGGTGGTGTTGGAGAGCACTTTCTTGACGTAGTCGCGCGTCTCGGCAAACGGGATGTTCTCGGCCCAGATGGCGGCTTCGAGCACGGGCGCACCCGACGCTCCGCGCCAGGTGTTGGGGCGGCTCGGGCCGGCGTTGTAGGCAGCAGCGGCCATGGGCATCGAGCCGCCAAAGTTGTCGAGCACCAGCTTGAGGTAGCCGGTGCCGATGGCGATATTGGTGTCGCGGTCGTTGAGGTCGCGTTGCTGGTATTGGGTCAGGCCGATTTTCTTGGCGGTCCAGCGCGCGGTGGCCGGCATCACCTGCATCAGGCCGGATGCGCCCACGCCCGATTTGGAGTCCATGATGAAGCGGCTTTCCTGGCGGATCAGGCCGTAGACGTAGGCCGGGTCCAGCCCGATCTGCGCCGTGCGTGCCAGCACCGCCGCCTTGAACGGCATGGGAAAGCGCTGCTCAAAGTTGATCACGTCCTTGGTGCGGTCGCTGGTGTTGATGCAGCGGTCCCACACTTCGTGCTGGCAGGCCAGATCGGCGGCGGCCAGCAGCGCGCGGTCGTCCATGCCGCCGCGTGTGTGCAGGTTGGTGCTGTAGTTCCACTCGCGCACGCCTTCCTGGCGCAGCCCGATGCGGATGGCGTGCAGCGCGCGAGCCAGCCCCGGGTTCTGGCGCGCGGCCATTTTCTCTTCGGCGTTGGGCGGCTCGGCTCGGGGTGGCACTGCGATGCTTTGGCCCAGTTCTTCGAGTGCGAGCTGTTCATAAAACCCGCGCACGCTGGCAATGCTTTCGTACAACTGGCGCGACTGGGCCTGCGCGACCTCGGACGAGGTTTGCAGCGCCAGCGCCCGGGCGCGCCAGTACACCCAGACCGGCTCGGCGCGCAGTGCCTCGGGCAGGGCGGCAAGGGTGTCGAGCAGTTGCGCCCAGCGTCCGGTGCGCAGCGCGGCGCGCGCCTGCCATACCAGATGGTCTTCGTGCATGGTGGCGGCCTGGCCGCGCGCAAAGTAGGTGGGCGCGTCGTCCGAGAGCTTTTGCGCAGCGCGCTTGCCAATGACGCCCCAGATCCAGCTACGTTCCTCGGCCGTGAGCTGTGCCTTCCAGCGGAATTTGTCCACCTCGACGGCGGCTTCGGCGGGCTCCAGGTAGGCCTGGCGAATCAGCGCCAGCGATACAAACTCGCGCGTTTGCGGGCGCAGCGCGGTGAGCTTGTCGCGCAGGTATTTGCCAGGGTTGAGGTAGATGGTGTTGACGGTCTTGACCCAGTGTTCGTCAAGCAGGCCCACCGCTTGTGTGGCAACGCGCAGGCGGTCATTCTCCATGCCCAGGCGGGCGCGCAGCCAGGCGCTGTGGTGGTCGAGCTTGCGGTCCTTGATCAGTTGCTCGGCTGCGGCGGCGCAGCCCTCGTCGGCCTCGCGCTGCGACAGCCAGAGCTTGTGCACCTCTTGGGCCACGTCGGTGCCACGCGTCTTGTAGTCGGCCAGCAGCGCGTAGCAGCGCACGGCACGGTCGTCGTTCATGCGGTAAAGGGCGTGCTCGCGCTGGAAACTGCTCCAGTCGCGGTTTTTGCCCAGTTGCAGCAGCCATTCGGTGCGCAGGCGGTCTTCCTGGTAGGTGCCAGCAAAGCGCGTCATGAAATCCTGAATCTCGCGCGTGCTGGCCTCGTCCAGGCGCAGCGACAAATCCCAGTACCCGGCCCAGGCCTCGAGCGCGTGGCCGCGTGCCTGTGGCAGCAGGCTGGACAGGCGTTTGCGGTCGTGTAGTTTGAAGGCTTGCGCCATCTCCAGAATGGCTTCGTCGGCACGCGCGCCCTCGCGCTCCGGGGCTTGCGCGCGAGTGGTGGCGGGGAGCATCAGGGCGCACAGCAGTGCGAACGATGTCAGAATGGCTGAAAACTGCATGTGGCGATTATGGACAAATCAGAACAATCCAAGGCGGCGGCCAAGAAAGCTCTGCGCAAAGAGTTGCTGGAGCGGCGTCAGCGCATGCCGGACCGGCTGCTAAGCGCCGATTCTCTGCAACAGGTGATGCGCATCTGGCTGGTGGGCCGCCCCGACACCGTGATTGGTGCCTACTGGCCGATCAAGGGCGAGTTTGACCCGCTGCCCGCGCTGCACCGCTGGAAGGAAGACGGCGAACTGCTGGAGCAACCCCAGTTGCGCCGCATTGGCCTGCCGGTGGTCAACAAGCAGCACAAGACCATGATTTTTCATGCCTGGTACCCGGGCTGCCCGATGGAGGAGGACGCCTACGGCATCCCCAAGCCCAAGGACACCGAGGTAATTGTTCCCACGCTGCTGTTTGCGCCCTGCGTAGGTTACGGTCCGGGCGGCTACCGCCTGGGCTACGGCGGCGGCTTTTACGACCGCATGCTGGCCACGCTGCAGCCCCGGCCGTTCACGGTGGGGCTGGGCTTTGGCGTGGGCTTTGTGTCCGACTTCGAGCCCGAGTCGCACGACCTGCCGCTGGACGCCATCCTCAACGAGCACGGCGTAGCTTGGTCGGGCTCGCCTATTTATTGACCATTCCAGAATTCACGCCACTTGTTCCTGTTGACGCCAGACATTGAGCAATGCGTCACTTCCTCCCGTCATCGCGAGGCCATGCACTCACCCCGTCATCGTGAGGCCGTC
>CAIPBW010000484.1 GCA_903863395.1 uncultured beta proteobacterium | reverse complement strand
GACAAGGCCTACAACGTCAACCGCGCGTTCGAGGCCGGTTGGGGCGGCGTGGTCTGGAAAACCCTGGGTGAGGACGGCCCGCCGGTGGTCAACGTCAACGGCCCGCGCTACGGTGCCATGCTTACGCCGGACCGGCGCATGATGGGCTTTAACAACATCGAACTCATCACCGACCGCGCCCTGGAAACCAACCTGCGCGAGATCAACGAGGTCAAGCGCAACTGGAGAGACCGCGCGCTGGTGGTGTCGCTGATGGTGCCGTGCAACGAACCGGCCTGGAAGGCCATTCTGGAGCGCGTGGCCGACACCGCCGCCGATGGCATTGAGCTCAACTTTGGCTGCCCGCACGGCATGAGCGAGCGCGGCATGGGCGCGGCCGTGGGCCAGGTGCCCGAGTACATCGAGATGGTGACGCAGTGGTGCAAGCAGCACAGCAAGCTGCCGGTGATCGTCAAGCTCACGCCCAACATCTCGGACATCCGCCACCCGGCGCGTGCTGCCAAGCGCGGCGGGGCCGATGCGGTGTCGCTGATCAACACCATCAACTCCATCATGGGCGTCGATCCGGCCACGCTCACCATGGTGCCTTCCACCGGGGGAAAAGGCTCGCACGGCGGCTACTGCGGCCCGGCGGTCAAGCCCATCGCCCTGAACATGGTGGCCGAAATCGCGCGCGACCCGCAAACTGCGGGGCTGCCGATTTCGGGCATCGGAGGCGTGGGCACCTGGCGCGACGCGCTGGACTTCGTGGCGCTGGGCGCATCCAACGTGCAGGTCTGCACTGCCGCCATGGTGTACGGCTTCAAGATCGTGCAGGACATGGCCAGCGGCCTGTCCGACTACATGGACGAGATGGGCATTGCCAGCGTGGCTGACATTGTTGGCCGCGCCCTGCCCACGGTGTCGGACTGGCGCTACCTCAACCTCAACCACATCAGCAAGGCCGTGATCCGCCAGGACCTGTGCATCGCGTGCGGGCGTTGCCACATTGCCTGCGAGGACACCTCGCACCAGGCGATTACCGCCAGCAAGGACGGCGTGCGCCACTTCGAGGTGAAAGAAGAAGAATGCGTGGGCTGCAACCTGTGCGTGACGGTGTGCCCGGTGCCCGAGTGCATCAGCCTGCGCAGTCTGGCCCCCGGCGAGGTGGACCAGCGCACCGGCAAGACCGTGGTGGCCGAACACGCCGACTGGACCAGCCACCCCAACAACCCCATGCGTGCTTGATCATCGCTTGCAGAAGCAGCAAAATAGCCCGCAGTGCCCGAATCGACCGCAGCACCAGCCCAATTTACAGGAGCATCTATGAGTACCCTTTTCATCCGTGGCGGCACGGTTGTCAACGCCGATCGGGCCTTCAAGGCCGATGTGCTAACCCAGGACGGCAAGATCGTTGCCGTGGGCGAAAACCTGAGTGCGCCTGCGGGCGCTACGTTGGTTGACGCCGGTGGCCAGTACGTGCTGCCCGGCGGCATCGACCCGCACACCCACATGCAACTCCCGTTCATGGGCACCACCACCATGGACGACTTCTATACCGGCACGGCTGCAGCCATGGCGGGTGGCACCACCACCATCATCGACTTTGTCATTCCCAACCCGCAGCAAAGCCTGATCGAGGCCTACCAGACCTGGCGCGGCTGGGCCGAAAAGGCTGCCAGCGACTACAGCTTCCACGTCGCTATCACCTGGTGGGACGAGTCGGTGCGCCACGACATGGGCACCCTGGTGCAGCAAGAAGGCGTCAACAGCTTCAAGCACTTCATGGCCTACAAGAACGCCATCATGTGCGACGACGAAACCCTGGTCAACAGCTTCAAGCGCGCGCTCGAACTCGGGGCCATGCCCACGGTGCACGCCGAAAACGGCGAACTGGTCTACCCGCTGCAACGCGAAGTGGCAGCCATGGGCATTACCGGCCCCGAAGGCCACCCGCTGTCGCGCCCGCCCATGGTGGAGGGCGAAGCCGCCAACCGCGCGATTGCCATCGCCGACGTGCTCAACGTTCCGATCTATGTGGTGCACGTCTCGTGCATCGAGGCCGCCGAAGCCATTGCCCGGGCGCGTGCGCGCGGCCAGCGCGTGTACGGTGAGGTGCTGGCGGGTCACCTGGTGGTGGACGATAGCGTGTACCGCCATCCCGACTTTGCCACCGCAGCGGCGCACGTGATGAGCCCGCCGTTTCGGCCCAAGGGCCACCAGGAGTTTCTCTGGCGCGGCCTGCAGTCGGGCAACCTGCACACCACCGCCACCGACCACTGCACCTTCTGCGCCTCGCAAAAGGCCGCGGGCAAGGACGATTTCTCCAAGATCCCCAACGGCTGCGGCGGCGTCGAAGAGCGTCTGGCCGTGCTGTGGGACGAGGGCGTCAACACCGGGCGTCTCACGCCCAGTGAGTTTGTCGCCATCACCTCGGCCAACACCGCCAAGCTGTTCAACATCTACCCGCAAAAGGGCTGCGTGGCCGCAGGTGCCGACGCCGACCTGGTGGTGTGGGACCCGCAGGGCAGCAAGACGCTCTCGGCCAAGACCCAGTTCAGCAAGGGCGACTACAACATCTTTGAAGGTCGCACCGTGCGCGGCATCCCCAGCCACACCGTGAGCCAGGGCGAACTGGTGTTCGTCCAGGGCGACCTGCGCGCCGTGCGCGGCAAGGGGCGCTACATCAAGCGCGCGCCGTTCAACGCCAACTTTGCGGCTGCGTCGTTGCGCGCCCAGACCCTGGCACCCACGGCGGTCAAGCGCTAAGCGCCGCAGTTGG
>CAIPBW010000483.1 GCA_903863395.1 uncultured beta proteobacterium | reverse complement strand
TGATGCGGTTGCCCACAAAGCCCGCCACCAGGCCGCCGTGCGTGCCGGAACTGCCTGAGCCCACCACCACCTGGTCGATGTGCACGCCCTGCTCGAACAACTGCTGCTGCAACTCCTGCGCGCAGGCCACATAGCCCAGGCCGCCGAGCGCATTGGAGCCCCCGCCCGCGATGATGTATCCCTTGCGCCCGTGTGCGGCCAGGTCATCGGCCACCGCCTGCATGGCTTGCGCCATGTTGCTGCCCGCAGGCACCACGGTAAGCGCCTCAACCCCGAGCAGGCGGAACATGAAGTGGTTGCCGCTGGCGTCTTCGCGAAAACTTCCGGGTACGCGCTCCTCAATCACGAAGCGGCACTTGAGCCCCTCCTTCACCGCTGCGGCCAACGTGATGCGGCAGTGGTTGGACTGGGGCGCGCCGCAGGTGATGAGCGTATCTGCGCCTTGGGCCAGCGCGTCGGCCACCAGAAATTCGAGCTTGCGCGTCTTGTTGCCGCCAGGGTACAGGCCGAGCATGTCGTCACGTTTGATCCAGATGTTGGGCCCCTTGCCGCCGGGGCAGGTGGCGGCAAGCGCCTGCGTGAAGCGCGGCAGAAATTCCAGAGGGGTGGCTCCAACGGTGTAGCGCCGACGCGGAAAACGGGACAAGTCCATGAATCAATCTCCTGAAAAAAGTGGTTCAGTAAAGGGGTCAGGCGGGGTGCGCGTCGGCTTCGGTCCACGCGGCATCTTCATCCACCGGATAGATCGGGCGCGGCAGGTGGCGCCACGGCAGGGTTTTGAGGTTGGGCGTGGTCAGCCCGGGGCAATCCACCTCGAAGATGCGCTCGGGCGGGGCAAAGTCGGCAAACGCGGCCCGAAAGTGCCCCCGGCTCTTGACCACCAGGGTTGTGACCTGGTCCAGGTCCACACCCAGTACATCGAGTTGGGCCGGGTCGAGCAACTGCTGGCGCTGGCTGATCACGGCCACCTGCACGCCGCCCAGGTCCAGCAAGGCCGAAGGCCCCATCTCCATGCGCGCGCCCTGCACCATGCCGCGCCGACCGGTGAACTGCCCGTCCGACAGCGCCACCACGCGCGCCATGCTGTTGAGCGGCTGGGAAAACGCATCGGTGCTGCCGGCATTGAACTGCGCCTGCCATTGCGCGCCCACGCCCAACGTATGGGCTTGGGCTGCGAGGGCCGCGTCGGTAAACACGCCCAGCAAGGCACCTTGCACCTGTGCGCGCAACAGGGCGCGCAGCAGCGTGGTGGTGTTGCCGCCGCCGCCACCGCCGGGGTTGTCGGCCACATCGGCCAGGATCAAGGGTGCTGCCTGCTTGTGCCCGGCTTGCTGCGCCAGCACCACGGCGTCTTGCACACTGGTCAGGCGCGACACAAAGCGCGTACGCGCATCCCACACCTGGCGCGCCAGTTGCAGCGCCAGCGTGCGTGCGGCCAAATGGTTGCCCTCACAGGCCG
Organism: uncultured beta proteobacterium; assembly: GCA_903863395.1. Lineage (GTDB taxonomy): Bacteria > Pseudomonadota > Gammaproteobacteria > Burkholderiales > Burkholderiaceae_C > Allorhodoferax. The sequence continues at coordinate 1,462 of CAIPBW010000483.1, read as the reverse complement.
AGACCGTTACGCTGAATCCGCACTTGGGCGAATCGGCCAGGGCAAAGCCGCCACACAGCGACACGTTGAGCACCGGATCGGCCACATGGGTTTGGCCCAGCGCAATCAGCTCGGCATAGGGGCTGCCAGGGGCCACCAACTGCGCCGTGGCGGGCGGAACAAAGGGCAGCTTGACCAACTCCACCACGCCGGGGCCGCGCGCGAGCAGGGTGTGCACATGGCGCGCCGCCTCCTGCCCACAGGCGTGCAAGTCGGTGTGCGGGTTGGTGCGGTAAGCCACCAGGGCCGAGAGTGCGTCCGTCATGCGAGTCGATACATTGGCATGCAGATCAAGCACCGCCACCACCGGCACGCCAGGCCCCACCACCGCGCGAATGCGCGCAAACAGCAGACCATCGGGGTCTTCCTCGGCGGTGGTCAAGGCCGCACCGTGCGACGAAATAAACACCGCATCGAGCGCTCCCGCCGAGCGCAGGCGCGCTTCAATGTCGTTGAGCAGTTCCAGAAAATACGCCTGCTCCACCGGGCCGCCCGGCTGCGCCGCTGCCACGCGCAGCGCCACCGCCTCCCAGGGGCCAAGGCGGTTCATCTCGCTGGCAAAGCCGACGGTGTCGGGCAGCAAGCGCGGCTGCTCCTTGTGCAATTCGGCGTACAGGTCCTGCGCGCTCGAATCGAGCGCGGATGCGAACATGGCGCGCGTGGTTACCGCCGACCAGCGGTTGCATTCCAGAAAAAATCCGGTAATGCCCACGCGCAGGGGGCGCTCGGCACCTGTCAACTCCGGTTGCTGGCCCATGCGGCAGTCCCTTTATCCTAGGTTTATTCGGGCTTGATGCGGCTAAGCACCGCGCGGTACATGCTTTGCTGCCCGGCCAAAAAGGCCTTGGCCTGCGCCGGGTTCATCACCTGGGGCAGATCGGCACCAATCTTGGCGCGTGCCTCTTTCATACTGGGCAGCACCAGCGCCGTGTTGAGCGCAGCGCTGAGCTTGGCGACCACCGGTTCGGGCGTCCCCACCGGCGCGAACAGCATCGACCAGACTTGCATGTCAAGCCCCTTGAGGGAACGTGACTCGGCCAGCGTCTGCACGTCCTTGAAGCCCGGCACACGCTCGCGCGAGGACACGCCCAGCAGCTTGACGCGCTTGGCCTGCACCATGGAATTGGCGCTCACCAGGGCGGTAACCGCCATGTCGATCTGGCCGCCGATCACGTCGCTGAGGATATTGGCACCCCCTCGGTAGGGGATGTGCACCATGAACAGGTTGGCGCGGTCCTTGATGACTTCGGTCATCACGTGGCCAAACGAGCCCACGCCCGCCGAGCCAAAACTGAGCTTGCCGGGGTTCTTGCGTGCGTACTCCACAAACTCATCGACCGTGTTGGCCGGAAAGTCCGGGCGCACCACCAGCGCCACCGGCGACGACCCGGAGAACGCCAGCGGCACGAGGTCTTCCGACTTG
>CAIPBW010000482.1 GCA_903863395.1 uncultured beta proteobacterium | reverse complement strand
GCTAACCGGCCTATCCGTGCTGCTGGTTACCAGCTATTTCCAGCCGCTGGAGCCGGGCACGGGAAGCGTCAAACTGCCCATGCCTGATGCCTGGGAGTTGTTTGGCAACGTCGTGTTTGCTCCTGTCACAGAAACCGCACTGCTGGTGGCGGTGCTGTTACTTCTGGCGCGCACACCGCTTTCGGCCACCCTCAAGGCGCTGCTGTGCGCGCTGGGGTTCGGCGTGCTGCACGGCGTGCTCCAGGGGTGGTTCAAGTTTCCTATGGCTGCGTGGGGCTTTTACTTCTTTGCCCAGGCTTTTCAGGTGTGGCGGGGCGTGTCCCTGCCCAAGGCGGTGCTGGCGGCGCTGGTGCCCCATGTGATCGTCAACGCGACGGTGATGGCAGCCCTGGCAGCCTATTCCCTCTGAACGGTTTGGCGTATGCCTAGCGCACCGGCGCAATCGGTGTCGTCAGGGGCGCGCCAGTGTCGGCCGGCAAGCTGCTGCTGGTGGACGTGCGCTGCTGCGTGCGCTCTTGCTGAACCTTGTCGGCAATCGTCCGGTTGACTTGCTGCTGCTTGTCCTGCGCCGCATAACCCGCCTGCTCAGTTGCCAGGCGGTTGGCCTGCACCTCATCGGCCAGCGCTTTTTCCTTACGGATGCGCGCATCGCTTTCGGCTTTTAGTGCCGCTGCGTCCGCTCGTGCCGGCTTGGTGGCCACCGGTGCCGCCTTGGCCGCGCCTTCGCAAGGCCGGTCCGAGAACTGCACCTTGCCCGTGGCGTCCTTGCATTGGAACATCGTCTGCGCCGACGCAGCACCGTCTACCAAGGCAGTGAAAGCCACTGCCACCCACACCATGCGTTTGTGAAACTTTTTCATGCGCGCCAGTGTGACAGAGCGCCCCGCTAGGGTCAATGACTTTCAACGCATCGGGGCGCTGGCTTCTACAATCCCGGCATGGCAACACAATTTGATATCTGTATCCGGGGCGCTGGCATCGTTGGCCGCACCCTGGCCCTGCATTTGGCGGGCAAGCAAATGCGGGTGGCGCTGGTAGGCGCTGACTTGCCCGCCAAGGCCGACGTGCGCGCCTACGCCCTCAACCAGACCTCGCGCCAACTGCTCGAAGCCGTGCGCTGCTGGCCCGAACCGACCGACGCGACGCCGGTGCTGGCGATGCAGGTCTATGGCGACGAGGGCGGACAGGTTGCTTTCTCCGCTTCCGAGCAGGGCACCGATGCCCTGAACTGGATTGTCGATGTGCCAGCGCTGGAAGCGCGGCTACAAGAGGCAGTGCGCTTTCAGCCGCTGATCGAGGTGGTGGATGGCCCCGTGCCCGCTGCCCTGACGGTGGTGTGCGAAGGCCGCGTCAGCAGCAGCCGCGAAGAATTTGGCGTGGAGTGGGACGTTACGCCCTACGGCCAATCGGCGCTGGCCACGCGCGTGCAGTGCGCGCGTGCCCACAACCAGGTGGCGCAGCAGTGGTTTGACCAGGGCGAAATTCTCGCCTTTTTGCCCCTGGGCGGAGCGCAGGGCAGCGTGTGCGCGGTGGTGTGGTCACTCAGCCCCGAGCGCGCCAGCCAGATGCAGGCAG
>CAIPBW010000481.1 GCA_903863395.1 uncultured beta proteobacterium | reverse complement strand
GCCTTTACCGGTGCCAGAAAAGAAGGCAGCCTCGGCCGCCTGCGTGAGGCCAATGGCGGCACGCTGTTTCTGGACGAAATTGGCGACATGCCACTGTCCATGCAGACGCGCCTGCTGCGGGTGCTGCAGGAACGCGCAGTCTCGCCGCTGGGCGGTGCGCGCCAGGTCGAGGTTGACTTTGCCCTGGTCTGCGCCACGCACTGCCGCCTGCGCGAAGAGGCCGACAAGGGGCGCTTTCGCAGCGACTTGTACTACCGCATCAACGGGCTGACGGTGCAGTTGCCGCCGTTGCGTGAGCGCACCGATTTTGAAGCACTGGCGCAGCGCCTGCTCAGCGGCTTTAACCCGGAGCGCGCGATTGCGCTGCGCGCCGACGTGCTGGAGCGCATGGCGCGCCACCCCTGGCCCGGCAATTTGCGCCAGTTGGCCAGCGTGCTGCGCACCGCCAGCGCCATGCTCGAAGCGCATGAGAGCTTGATCCATTGGGACCACCTGCCCGACGACATGGTTGAAGAGTTGAATGCCGCCCCCGTCACGCACAAGTCGCCCGATATCTCGGTCAGCCAGGCCAGCGCGTTGCAGGCGCTGGCCAAGGCGGCCATCGAGCAGGCCCTGGCCCACAGCAACGGCAACATCACGCAGGCGGCGCGCAGGCTGGGCATCAGCCGGCAAACGCTGTACCGCAAAATGGCTTCCTGACCCAAGGTGCACCCATGACCCAACCCACTCAAAAACTTCACGCCTTAGTGCAACTCCTGGCGCTGGTGGGCGCAGCCAGCCTGATGCCTTGCGCACAGGCGCAGTCCACCGATGCCAGCGCGCCCGCCGCGATCAGCGTGTATGCGGCCGGGAGCCTGCGCGACGCGCTCAGCCGCATTGCCAGCGACTACCAGGAGCGCACCGGGCAAAAAGTTGCACTCACGTTTGGCGCCTCGGGGCTGCTGCGCGAACGCCTGGAAAAGGGCGAGGCGGCGCAGGTGTTTGCCTCGGCCGACACCGACCACCCGCAACGCCTGGCCGCCGCCGGAGCGTGGGCAGCGCCGGTGGTGTTTGTGCGCAACGCCTTGTGCGCGCTCACCAGCGACAAGGTCCAGGCCGAGCCGTCCACGCTGCTCTCGGTGCTGTTGCGCCCGGACGTGCGCGTGGGTACCTCGACGCCCAAGACCGACCCCTCGGGCGACTACACCTGGGCACTGTTTGCCAAGGCCGAGAACGTGCAGCCCGGTGCCTTCAAGACGCTCGACGCCAAGGCGCTCAAGCTCACCGGCGCGGCCGACTCTCCCAAGCCGCCCGCTGGCCGCCTGTTTTACGCCTGGTCCATGGACGAGGGCCAGGCCGACGTGTTTCTGACCTACTGCACCAACGCCGTATCAGCGCAGGCCGAAGTGCCGCGCCTGAAGGTGGTGCAGATACCGGCCACCTTGCAGGTGAGCGCAGCCTACGCCCTGACCGTAAGCAAGACCGCGCCGCCCGCCGCCATCCAGTTTGCGCGCAGCCTGACCGAGCCAGCCGCCCAAGCCGTGTTCCAACGCTTCGGCTTTGGCAGCCCTTGAGCACTGCTGTGTCTTGAAATTGTTGGAGCCAGCCTGCTGGTGGGTATTCTGGGACACCGCTGGCGATGGTTTGCTGCAAATCGCTTGCAGGCAAGCTCCAAAAGGCACGAGCGCGCGCCACCGCGTCATTGCGAGCGAAGCGCGGCAATCCATGACTTCCAGCTGCATGGATTGCCACGTCGCTACGCTCCTCGCAATGACGGGGAGAAATGGCTGGCGATAACAGGGGAATTGCCCGCACAGACAATGCGGGCGAACACGGCGGCTGGACTTTTCAACAGCGCTTTTCAAGCCACTGCTGGAGCGCGGCGAAGACGGCTGTGGCGTCTAGCTCGTTGAAGATTTCGTGGTACAGGGTTTCAAAGCAGACCGAGGCCACCACGTCCTTGGGTGCGGCGGCGGCGAAGTCGCGGCTGCCTTGGGGGTTGACGAGGTGGTCCTGGCCGGCAAATAGCAGCAGGGTGGGCACTTTC
>CAIPBW010000480.1 GCA_903863395.1 uncultured beta proteobacterium | reverse complement strand
TTGCGCTTTTGGGTCTCGGAAATCGAGAACACCTGCATCATGACGATCACGCCAAACATGCCGATCAGCAGCGCCATCATGATTTCCACCAGCGAAAAACCTTGCTGCTGGCGACGCGGGGAGTGTTCTGCAAATATCACGTGCGGCCCCTATTGAACTTGCGAAACCGCGACGTAACTATGGGTGATGTCAGCTGGCTCGCTCGGTGCGCGCCAGTTGATCTGGATGGTGACAGCGCCATTGGCTGCAGCGTTTACTACCGGCGCAATGTCACCCGGAAGAGTCGCCTGCACATTGGCCGTCCATGCCACGTAGCGCGCTCCACCAGCGTTGAACTGGTTTTGCCAGTTGGCGGCAGTACGGTCAACGATCCACATCTGGGCAATCAATTCATTGGCGAGCAGGCTGGCATCCACCCGGTATTTGGCATCGCCCGCATTTCTGACCGAAGCGGCGTACAAACCCACGATGCCAAGAATGCCGATGGAAAAAATCAGGATGGCAAACAGCACCTCGATCAGCATGACACCGGTTTGCTGCTTGGCACGACGGAAACGGGAGGTTGCGGCCATGCTATTTCTCTTGGCCCGTACAGCCCTGAGGGGCGGTGTTGGAATTGGCAATGGCGGGGTCGCACTTGCGGATTTGCCCGCCATTGGTTACCACCACGTTCAGGCAGCGCATCTGACCGGCGCTAGCAACGCAGTTTCCGCCATTGGGATTGGTGATGACAAACTTCTTTGCCGCTCCGACCACATTCGTGCGGCCCAAGCCATTGAACGTAATTGCCGCCTGATCAGCCGCAACCACCGCATTGACCGATCCTTCCTGGCTGGAACGGCTCTCTATCGTTGCCGGACAGGTGGCCGTCGCGGTGACGCAACCTACCGTCCAGCTTGAACCTGCGCCCAGCGTAAACACCACCAGGCTATTGCGTTGGACCGCAGCCGCCCGCGCCTGCTGCAAGCCATTCTGGATGGCTTCGGCCGCGTTGCGTATCTGCGTGTTGTTCAGCCATGTGCGAAAGCTCGGTACCCCGGCGGCCAGCAGGATTCCCAGAATCGCCAACCCGACCATCAACTCAATCAGGGAAAAGCCTCGCAAACGGCTGCGCGCATTCAGCACGTTCCCCCCTTGGAGGTAACCCAACAACTGGCATTGGTGGCCCAGCCGGCGGGAACACCGGTGGTTGCCTTGGCGTTACTTTGGTTGATGGTGTAAACAAACCCCTCCATCGCGCCCGCGCCGGTGGCGGTAATGGTGAAGGTGGAGGCCGTCACATTGGAGCAGACAAAGCCGAAAAACTTGCTCGAAGTGGTATCGGGGCAGATGGCGGCTGGTGGCGCGACGTAGGACCGTGCATCCTGAAACAACTGCTCCATCTGAACCGCCTTGGTCGCCAGATTGGCCGTCGCCTCAGGGATGCGGCCACGCAAGACGTAGTCGCGGTACGACGGCAGCGCAATGGCCGAAAGAATCCCGATGATGGCCACCGTGATCATCAGCTCAATCAGCGTAAAACCCGCACTCTTGCTACTCATTGCACAACCCTCTGCTTGTATTGGTACACGTCGTATAGACATATCGGTTGAATGTTGCATAAATTGATACCCCTGCGCAATTGCGCCAAGGCAAATTCGTAAGAATTTGTGTCGCCCAGTGGCGGCTTTTTGCCCGTGTCGAAGCGCTCCCGGCGGGCTTGGGGACGGCGAAAACCCTTACAATTGCCCCCTCTGGAAGCTTGGCCGAGCGGTTTAAGGCACCGGTCTTGAAAACCGGCGAGGATGTAA
>CAIPBW010000479.1 GCA_903863395.1 uncultured beta proteobacterium | reverse complement strand
GCCATCCAGGCCGCCTCGGCCGGCGAAGCCGGGCGCGGCTTCTCGGTGGTGGCCGAAGAAGTGCAGCGCCTGGCCGAGCGCTCGGCAGACGCCACGCGCCAGATTGCGGCGCTGGTCAAGGCGATTCAGACCGACACCCAGGACGCCATTGGCGCCATGGAGCGCTCCACCCAGGGTGTGGTCGAAGGAGCCAAGTTGTCCGACAACGCCGGCACGGCGCTCACCGAGATTGACCGCGTGTCGCGCCGGGTGGCCGAGCTGATTGAGCAGATTTCGCTATCGGCCTCGCGCGAGGCCGGTCTGGCCAACGATCTGGCGGGCAACATCCAGCACATTTTTGCCGTGACCGAGCAAACCGGTGACGGCACCCGCAGCACCGCCAACCAGGTGCGCGAGCTCTCGCGCATGGCCGAAGAGTTGCGCCAGTCGGTGTCCCGATTCAAGATCGTATGACCCCAGGAGAGTCCATAGTCATGTCACTGAATACCGCAGCGCCAGGGGGCAACGATGTGCCGGGCAACGACCTGGGCCCGCTGGCCTGGGTGCTCGACGAGTTGCGCAAGTCGCTCGACAGCGCCACCAAGGCGCTGCGCCGTTTTGTGCGCGACGCCGAGCAGGCACGCGGCTCCGATCTGGCCGAGGTGGATGCCAGCCAGTTGCGCATTGCGCGCCAGCAATTGCACCAGGCGGTGGGCGCGCTGGAGATGGTGGGCATGGAAGCTCCCGCCAAAGTGCTGCGCGCAACCGAAGCCCTGGCACAAAAGTTTGTGCAGCACCCCGAGTTGTGCAGCGAGGACGCCGCACGCAAGGTCGAGCGCGCCAGCTTTGCGCTGACCGAATTCCTGGAGGGCGTGCTCAAGGGCCGTACCACGTCGTGCGTGGCGCTGTTTGCGCAGTACCGCGCGGTGCAGGAGTTGGTGGGTGCCGAGCGCATCCATCCGGCCGATCTGTGGCCGCTGGAGTGGCGCTGGCTGGCCGTGCCGGTGCCTGACGTTGCCGCGCAGGCCTACGCCCCTGCAGTGCGCAGCCAGATGGACCTGGCGGTGCTCAAACTGGTCAAGACCGGCGACGCCGCCGCCGCCGGGCGTCTGGCGCAGGTCTGCGTCGGTCTGGCCGCAGCACAAGACCGGCTTGAGCCGTGCACCTTCTGGATGATTGCTGCGGCCTACTTCGAGGCCATGTCGCTGGGGCTGTGCCCGAGCGACGCGTTCACCAAGCGTGCTGCCTCGCGCATCCTGCAACAATACGCGGCGCTGGCGCGCGGTGAGACCGGCATCTCGGACCGGCTGGCGCAAGACCTGCTCTTTTACTGCGCGCAAAGCGTGGCGTCGCCCGAACAGGCCGCGCCGCTGCTGGCCGCAGTGCGCCAGACCTATGGCTTGACGCAGACCCAGGCCACCGACTACGAGAGCGAGCAGTTCGGTCGTTACGACCCGGCCTTGCTGGTGCTGGTGCGCAAGCGCATTGCCTCGGCTGCCGAGACCTGGTCGGCCCTGGCCGGTGGCGACACGCACCGGCTCAAGCTGGCATCCGAGCAGTTTGCCGCGCTTGCCGAGACCATGGTCAAGCTGCACCCGGAGAACGCCGAGTTGGCGCAGGCGCTGCTGCGCGCCATCGACGCCACCGTGCGCTCGGGCGCCTCGCCGCTTGCCGCCGTGGCCATGGAACTAGCGACGTCGGTGCTGTACCTGGAAGCGGCGTACGAAGACCTTGACCCTACCGCCAATGATCTGGCCGAGCGCGGCGCGCGTCTGGCGCAGCGCCTCCAAGGCGTGACCGCCGGGGGCGCGCAGGAGCCCATGGAAAGCTGGATGGAGGATCTCTACCGCCGGGTGAGCGACCGCCAGACCATGGGCAGCGTGGTGGAAGAATTGCGCCTGGCGCTGGGGGAAATCGAAAAGTCGCTGGACCAGTTTTTCCGCGAGCCGCGCGAGCGTGCGGTGCTGCGCGAAGTGCCCAACCGCCTGTCGCAGATGCGTGGCGTGTTTTCGGTGCTGGGGCTGGAGCAGCCGTCGCTGGCGTCGCTGCGCATGCGCTCCAGCGTCGAGCAGTTGATGGCGGCTGGCCCCGACGTTTTGAGCAGTTGCGCCAGCGTGGTCGAAAAGCTAGGCAACAGCCTGGGTGCCATGGGCTTTCTGGTTGATATGCTGGGCTACCAGCGCGCGCTGGCCAAGACGCTGTTTGTCTACGACGAAGACCTGGGCGAATTCAAGCCCTTGATGGGGCGCGAGCGCGTGGTGGTGCCGCTGCCCGCCGCAGTGCCCCCCGAGGCCGCGCCTGGGACCGAAGCTGCGCCCCCAAGCCCAGCCACTGTCGAGCCGCAGGATGCTGCACCTGCGCCAGAAGTTGCGCCGGTGCCGCCTGCAGCCGAAGAACACGACGAAGACGACGCCGAGTTGCTGGCCATCTTTTTGGAGGAAGCCCGCGAAGTGGTGCAGGCCGGGCTGGCGGCAACCAAGGCGCTGGCTTCCGAGCCCACCGATCTGAGTGAGCAGACCACGCTGCGACGCGCCTTCCATACCCTCAAGGGAAGTTCGCGCATGGTGGGGCTGAACGACTTTGGCGAAGCAGCCTGGTCGTTTGAGCAGTTGCTCAATGCCTCGCTGGCCGAACAGCGTCCCGCCAGCGACGAGCTAATCACCCTCTCGGGGCGAGCCATGCTGGCCTTTGGCCGCTGGGTAGAAGACATTGCCAATGGAGTCGCCCAGGAGTGGAACGCGGCAGACTTCCGCAAGGCGTCCGACGGCTTGCGCCTGGGTGGCGAGTTGCTGCCGCTGCGCACCCCGGGCGACGTGCCCGTGCCCGAGGTCGCACCCTTGGATATGCTCGCTGCGCTTCCCACGCCATCGACTGCAGAGTTTGCTTCGACCCAGTGGACCGGCGAGCAGGTGCCTGCCGAGGAAGTAGCGCAAGCCGAGGAAGCACCGTACGTGCACGTCGATTTTGTTGCGACCCAAGTGTCCGACGTGGTGCCGATCGACGCCGTGACCGAACCCGCGGAGCCGCAGCTTGACTTTATGCCAACGCAGACGTTCGACCTGTTGGACGAAGTATCCGAGCAAGAGCCTGAGACGCTCCAGCAAGAGCTCGCGCGTGATGAGGCGCCGCTGGACGAGATCGCGCTCGACGACCTTGATTTTGGACCCGAGCCGACGCACGCAGCGCCCGCCGCCCCCGAGCCGATTGCCGAGCAGCTGGCGCAAGAGCCTGAGGTTTCGCTCGATCATCTGGAGTTTCCGTCGTTTGGCACGGACGCAGAGGAGCCAACGCCGGTCGCGCCAGAGCTGGTGTCTGAGCCTGTTATTGAAGCTGCGCCCGAAGTCGCGCCCGAGCCTGAGCCTGTGCCCGTGCCTGAGCCGGTGGCCGAAGTCCAGACGGACCATCTGCCGGAGCCGGAGCCAGAGCCAGAACCAGAAGCAGAAGCAGAAGCAACGCCGTTGACTGAACCAGAACCAGAACCCGAGTTTGAGAACGACGAGCACACCAAGGTGATTGGGTCGTTGCGCCTGAGCATCCCGCTCTACAACGTCTATCTCAACGAGGCCGATGAGTGGTCGCGTCGGCTGCAGGTCGAGCTTGGCGAGTGGGCGCTGGAGTTGCACAAGAGCGTGCCCGATGCCGCCATCACCCTGGCGCACTCGCTTGCGGGCAGCTCGGCCACGGTCGGGTTTTCTGCGCTGTCGGCCCTGGCGCGCGCGCTGGAACACGCCCTGGGCCACGTGCAGTTGCACCGCCAGGGGCGGCCCGAGTACGCGCAGGTGTTTGTCAGCGCGGCGCAGGACATCCGACGTCTGCTGCACCAGTTTGCTGCGGGCTTCTTGAAAGAGCCCGACGCCGCCTTGCTCGACGCCCTGCAAGCGATTCTCGACACCGAGTTCTCTGCGGTCGAAGAGGCGCAAGACGGCCAGGTGATTGAAGTGGACTTCGCGCATGGTCAGGTGCAGCCGCAGGTCGAACACACGCCACAGCCGCAAGCCGTGCCCGAAGTCACGCCCGATGCGCACGATGACGCCATCGACGCCGTGGACCGGCTCGATGTCGATCTGTTCCCGATATTTGAAGAAGAAGCGGCAGAGCTGTTGCCGCAACTCGGTGGCGCGCTGCGCCAGTGGGTCGCGCGCCCCGACAACCTGAGTGCCCGCAGCGAGGTGTTGCGCGTGCTGCACACGCTCAAGGGCAGTGCGCGGCTGGCCGGTGCCATGCGCCTGGGCGAAATGGCGCACCGCCTGGAGTCCAGCGTCGTGCGCTTGGGCACCGAGTCACTGCAGACGCAACAGGTCGACCCGCTGCAGACACGCTTTGACGCCTTGCAGGCCAACTTTACGGAGTTGCTTGCGGCACCAGCCTCGGTCGATGTGGCGCAGCCGCGCGTAGAGGAGGAGAGCGACACCTTGCCGCCGCCGCTGCCGTCTGCGCCGGTATTGCCCACGGCGACGCTGCAGCCGCTGCGCTCCAGCGCCACCCAGACCGTGCGGGTGCGTGCCCAACTGCTCGACCGGTTGGTCAACCAGGCGGGCGAGGTGATGATCTCGCGCTCGCGCATGGAGGCGCGCCTGTCGCAGTTCCGTGGCTCGCTGGACGAACTTGGCGGCAACCTGGAGCGGCTACGCCAGCAGTTGCGCGACGTGGAAGTGCAGGCCGAGTCGCAAATGCAGTCGCGCCTGGCGCAAACCAAGGACACATCGCAGGCGTTTGACCCGCTGGAGTTTGACCGCTTCACGCGCTTGCAGGAGCTCACGCGCATGATGGCCGAGTCGGTCAACGACGTGGCCACGGTGCAGCGCAACCTGCAGCGCTCGGTCGAAGGCACCGAGGACGATCTGATTGCCCAGGGGCGTCAGGCGCGTGAACTGCAGCGCGACTTGCTGCGCACGCGCATGGTCGAGTTTGAGTTCATCGCCGAGCGGCTCTACGGCGTGGTGCGCCAGGCCGCCAAGGACACCGGCAAGCAGGTCAAGCTCGACATCGTGGGCGGCAATATCGAAATCGATCGGGGCGTGCTCGAACGCATGGCCCCCGCCTTTGAACACCTGCTGCGCAACGCGGTGGCGCACGGCATCGAGGGCGCCGACGCGCGCCGCGCTGCGGGCAAGCCCGAAGAGGGCAGCATCACGATCGCGCTCAAGCAAGAGAGCAACGACATCGCCGTGACCTTCAGCGACGACGGGGCTGGCCTGGATGTGGAAAGAATCCGCAGCAAGGCCGTAGCCAAGGGGCTGGTGGCCGAAGGCGTTGTCTTGTCGGCAGCCGAGGTTGCCAACCTGGTCTTTATGCCCGGGTTCTCCACGGCCGAGCAGGTGACCGAGGTCGCAGGCCGGGGCATCGGCATGGACGTGGTGCGATCCGAGGTCAATGCGCTCGGCGGACGCATCGAAACCGCCTCGCAGCCCGGCCAGGGCACGCACTTCACGCTGGTGCTGCCGCTCACCACAGCGGTTACGCAAGTGGTGATGCTGCGCATGGGCGAGTTCACCGTGGGCGTGCCGTCCAACCTGGTGGAAACCGTGTTGCGCGTGCCGGTGGCAGCGCTGCACAGCGCCTACCAGAACAACCACCTGGAATGGGCCGGGCAGCAAATCGCTTTCTTCTGGGCGGGGGCGCTGTTGCAGGTGTCGGCGCGCAGCCAGGAAGCGCCCAGTCGCAGCGCACCGATTGCCGTTTTCCGCAGCGCCGGGCAACGCCTGGCGTTGCACATCGACGAAGTGCTGGGCAACCGCGAAGTGGTGGTCAAGAACCTCGGGCCACAGTTGGGCCGCATGCCGGGTCTGGCGGGCATCTCGGTGCTGGCTTCGGGCGCGGTGGCGCTGATCTACAACCCGGTGGCCCTGGCCACGGTCTATGGCGAGCAGGCGCGCCAGTTGCGCCAGAACGCGCCAGCGCCCACAACCGCTGCTGCCAGCGGCGTGGCCGCTTTTGCCGACGACGGTGCCGCCAACGAAGTGCCGCTGGTGCTGGTGGTGGACGACTCGATCACGGTGCGCCGCGTCACGCAGCGCCTGCTCAAGCGCGAGGGCTACCGCGTCACGCTTGCCGCAGACGGGCTGCAGGCGTTGGAGAAGCTGCAGGAAGAAAAGCCCTCGGTGGTGCTCTCGGACATCGAGATGCCGCGCATGGACGGCTTTGACCTGGCGCGCAACATCCGCAACGACGCTCGCTTGCGGGACCTGCCGATCATCATGATCACCTCGCGTATCGCCGAAAAGCACCGCGACTACGCCCAGGAAATTGGCGTCGACCACTACCTGGGCAAGCCCTACGCCGAAGAAGAACTGCTGGCCCTGGTGCGCAACTACTGCAACGCCGGGTCCGAGGTTTAGGGCCAGCCCTCAGGCGCGCACCACGGCGTAGCGCTCCAGGGTTTGCCGGCGGGCTTGGGCGTGGTCGACGATGGGCAGCGGGTAGTCCTTGCCGAGCACGAGGCCGGCACCGGCCAGGTCGATGGGGCGGGCCAGCCAGGGGGCGTGGATGTGCTTGGCGCTCAGGCCGCGCAATGGGGCCAGGTAGCGCTGGATGAACTTGCCCTGGGCGTCGAAGGTTTCGCTCTGGCGTATG
>CAIPBW010000478.1 GCA_903863395.1 uncultured beta proteobacterium | reverse complement strand
TGCTCCTTGGCATGGGCCAACTCCCGTTCGGCTTGCGCTTTTCTTGCGCCCTCGGCGCTGGCGCGCTCTGCTGCAGCCTTTTGCGCAGCTTCTGCCGTGGCCCGGTCTGCGGCAGATTTCTTGGCGGCTTCTGCTTTGGCAAGTTCGGCCGCGGCTCTTTGAGCCGCTTCTATTGCGGCGTGCTCGGCGGCCGCCTTCTTGGCAGCTTCGGTGTTGGCGATTTCTGTGGCAGCCTTTCTGGCAGCTTCTGCTTTGACGGCTTCGGCTGCGGAGTTGGCCGCCTGGAGGCTGGTCAGGCGTTTCATCGCTTCGCTTGAAAACTTGCCCGTTGGGTAGCGGTTCAGATACACCTGCAACTCCAGCGCGAGCTTGCTGTCCTTGACGGCGCTCCACAGCGCCATCTCCATGCTTTCAGCCGGATCGACTGGTTTGGCGGGGGCAGGGGTGCCACGGAAGTAGAAGTCGCCTTCGAGCGAAGTGGACTCCCAGGGAACTTGCTTGCCCTGCGAGTCGCGGCGCACGTTGGCGCGCACCTGCTTGAACACGTCTTCCACCTTGTTGCCAGGTTGGGCGATGGCGTTGAGCAGGTGTTGGGTGTACAGACCGTTGGCACCATTGCCGTCGCTGGCCACCGCACCGGGCGAAGTGGCGTAGGCCAGCAGCGTGCCCACCGGCGCATCCATTTGCGCCAGACCGGCCTGGCCACTGCGCATGCTGCGGGTAAACGGGTTGTTGCGGCAGGCGTCCAGAATCATGATGTTGGCCACGTTGCCGGCTGCTTCCATCTTGTCGAGCACCGCCTGCGCGTCCACGGCGCTGTAGGCCACTTCGTCTTCGCGGTCGATGCTGGAGCCCACCGGGATCAGGTAGTTGCGCCCCTTGATCTGCATGCCGTGGCCGGCGTAGTAAAAGAGCCCGGTGCCGCCTGCGCGCAAGCGGTCACCAAACTCGCGCAGCGCCGCGAGCATGCCGCGCTGGTCGATGTTCTCGCGCAGGATGACGGTAAAACCCGAGTCGCGCAGCGCCTGCCCAATTGCGCGTGCATCGTTCACGGGGTTGGTCAGTGGTGCTTCTTTGTACGACGCATTGCCGATCACCAGCGCCAACCGCTGCGCGTTGTTGATGCCCTGCGTGCTTGCGCTGGCCTGCACCTGCAGGTTGCGCTCGCCCGTCGCTGGGGACGTGCCCGAGGCGGCCTGCGTCCAACTTGCGGGCAGGCTCGCTGCGCACACAAGGGTAACGGCAATGGCGGTGGATTTGCGCGTTCGCATACTTTGGGGTCTGGTCACCGGTGGAGTGGACTGTTCCCTACAGCAGCTTCATTGCCACCGCAGCGGCGCGCAGTTCGGCTCTGAAGTCGGGGTGGGCGATGCCGATCAGGGCTTCGCAGCGCTGGTGGGCGCTCTTGCCGCGCAACTGGGCCACACCGTATTCGGTGACGACGTAGTTGATGTCGTTCTTGCTGGTGGTGACGTGGGTGCCTGCCGAGAGCGTGGGCACGATGCGCGAGATGGTGTCGTTCTTGGCGGTGGAGGGCAGCACGATGAACGCCTTGCCGCCGTTGGAGCGGTTGGCCGAGCGCACAAAGTCGGCCTGGCCACCGGTGCCAGAGTAGGGCGCAAAACCCAGGCTTTCGGAGCCGCACTGGCCCAGAAAGTCGATCTGCATGGTGGCGTTGATGGCGTGCAGGTTGTCGTTCTGCCCGGCAATATAGGGGTCGTTGGTCATGCTCACCGGGTGCATCTCCAGCGCCTGGTTGCGGTGCAGGAATTGGTAGAGCTTCTTGGAGCCCAGGGCAAAGGTGGCGACCATCTTGCCGGGCATGAAGTTCTTGCGTGCGTTGGTGATGGCACCGGCTTCCACCAGCGTCATGATGCCGTCGCCCACCATTTCCGTGTGCACGCCCAGGTCGTGCTTGTCGGTGAGTTGCATCACCACTGCGTCGGGAATGCCGCCGTAGCCGATTTGCAGCGTGGCACCATCGGGAATCATGTCGGCAACGTACTTGCCGATGGCTTGCTGCACCGGCCCGATCTTGGGCAGGCCGACTTCAAACAGGGGGTCGCTGCTCTCGGTCAGGGCCGTGACCTGCGAGATGTGAACGTGGCAGTTGCCGTTGGCAAAGGGCACATTGGGGTTGACCTCAATCACCAGAGCGCGCGCCTGGCCGATGGCGGCCATGGTGTAGTCGGGTGCGAGCGAGAGCGCAAAGTAGCCGTGCTCGTCCATGGGTGAGGCCAGTGCAAACACCACATCGGCCGGAATCAGGCGGCGGTTGAGCAGGTCGGGCAACTCGGAAAAATTGGCCGGGATGAAGTCGGTCCAGCCGCTCACGCCCCCCGGGCGCGAGGTGCCGCTGAAAAAGTACGCCACATGGCGCACGTGCTGCACCGTCTCAGGATCAAAGTAGCCAAACTTGCGCATCGGCAGAATCTGGCAAACGCGCACATCGCGATAGGAGCGGCGCGCTTCCGACAGGGCGGTCAGCAGGGCGGGTGGCTCGCCCACACCGGTGGGCACAACGATGGTGTCGCCATCGCGCACGACGGAAATGGCTTGGCTGGCAGCGCGCAGCTTGTCCTGGTATTGGGAGTGAATGGTCATGGTGGGTCGGGGGTGGCTTTGGTTAATCTCGCGTCAGCTGGGTGTGTACGCCAGACGGACATAAATCGGGGCAAAGGCTTCGGCCTGGGTGATCTCGATCAGCGTTTCCTTGGCGAGTTCGAGCAGGGCAATAAAGGTGACCACCAGCACCGGCGCACCGCTGGCAGGGTCGAACAGGTCTTCAAAGCCGACAAAGCGCCGCCCTTGCAGGCGCTTGAGCACCATGCTCATGTGCTCGCGCACCGAGAGCTCGGCGCGGCTGATCTTGTGGCGCTGCACCAGCTTGGCGCGCTTGAGGATGTCGTGCCATGCTTCCTGCAGGTCGGCAATATTCACGTCGGGAAAGCGCGGCTTCAAGGCCTGCTCGATAAACACTTCGGCCTTCAGGAAGTCGCGCCCGAACTGGGGTACGTTGTTCAGGCGTGCGGCGGCGAGCTTCATCTGCTCGTATTCGATCAGGCGGCGTACCAACTCGGCGCGCGGGTCGGGTGCCTCTTCGCCGTCGGCGACGCGCTTGGGCGGCAGCAGCATGCGCGACTTGATCTCGATCAGCATGGCGGCCATCAGCAGGTATTCAGCAGCCAGTTCCAGGTTGCGTTTGCGGATTTGCTCCACGTAGACCAGGTACTGCTTGGTCACGCTGAGCATGGGGATGTCGAGGATATTGAAGTTCTGTTTGCGGATCAGGTACAGCAGCAAGTCCAGCGGCCCCTCAAACGCCTCCAAAAAGACTTCCAGCGCGTCGGGCGGGATGTACAAGTCCTGCGGCATCGCAAACAGCGGCTCGCCGTAGAGCCGGGCCACGGCAACATGGTCCACCACTACCGGCTGCAGCGCCAGGTCAGCGTCCAGCGCAGCGTCGGCGGAAACTGTTGGCGTCATGGGATTGCAATCAACTGTCTGGCCGCGCGCGCACGCTCTGTGCGGCTTGCTGCCATGGGAGCGGCTTTATTTGCCGGGCTTGGTCTGGTAGACGTAGGGTTGTTGCGCTACTTTGGCGCTGCGGTAGCCGACCCACCCGGCGCGGTCCACCACCTTGTCCCACAGCAGGGCCAGGCCGGTGCGCTGCTGCACCGCAAGCTCGGGGCGCGCGGTCTTGATTTGCGCCAGGAACTCGGTGGCTTCAGAGCGGTAGTCGGGGCGGCGGAAGATGTACATGAAGATAAACCTCGGTGCGGTGATTGTTTGCATTTTAGCCCTGCGGCGCGTCAGACTGGCGCAGTCGTGACAGCCGCTGTGATTCCGCTGGCCAGGTCGGGGCAAATGTTGTGGTCGCCCAGACGGCTGGTCAGACCGACGCGGCGGGCAATGTCGAGTGG
>CAIPBW010000477.1 GCA_903863395.1 uncultured beta proteobacterium | reverse complement strand
CTTTGGAAAGACCCTTGAACCATGATCAAGATCGGCATCATCGGCGGCAGCGGACTCGACAATCCGCAGATTCTGCACAGCCCGCACGACGTGACGGCAACTACGCGCTGGGGCCAACCCTCGTCGCCGCTGAAATGTGGAACCATTGCCGGTGTAGACGTAGTGCTGCTTGCGCGCCACGGACGCGAGCACACCATTGCGCCCAGCGGGGTCAACTTTCGCGCCAACATTGCCGCCCTGCAGGAAGCGGGCTGCACCCACATTCTGGCGACCACGGCGGTGGGCTCACTGCGCGAGGAAATCGGCCGTGGCGATCTGGTCATCATTGACCAGTTCATTGACTTCACCAAGCAGCGCGCCATGACGTTTCACGAGAGCTTCGAGCCGCACCGCCCGATGCACACGCCGATGGCCGAGCCGTTTGATGCCGGTCTGCGTGCCATCCTGGGCGAGGTGTGTGCGCAGCGCGGCTACGCGTTTCACCGTTGCGGAACCGTGGTCACCATCGAAGGGCCGCGTTTTTCCACCCGGGCCGAGTCGCGGATGTTTCGCGCCTGGGGTGCCGACATCATCAACATGTCGGTAGCCACCGAGGTCGCCCTGGCCAATGAGGCGGGCGTGCCCTATGCGGCTGTGGCCATGAGTACCGACTACGATTGCTGGAAAACCGACGAAGAGCCGGTCAGTTGGGATGCCATCTTGGCGGTGTTCCAGAGCAACGCCCAAAAGGTCACCAGCGTGCTGGTGGACGCCATTGCCGTGGCGGCGCAGCGCCACGGTGCAGGATAAGCGCCTTATTTGTCGCGCAGCTCGCGCCGCAGGATCTTGCCCACCGGGGTCTTGGGCAACTCGGCGCGAAACTCCACAACCTTGGGCTGCTTGTAGCCGGTGAGGTTTTCCTTGCAGTAGGCGCGCACATCGGCCTCGCTCAGGTTGGGGTCTTTCTTGATGATGACGAGCTTGACCGCTTCGCCGGTCTTGGCATCGGCCACGCCCACACAGGCGCACTCCAGCACGCCCGGCATCTGCGACACCACGTCTTCAAGCTCGGTGGGGAACACGTTGAAGCCGCTGACCAGAATCATGTCCTTCTTGCGGTCCACGATCTTGAAGAAGCCCTTGTCATCGACCACGCCCACGTCGCCGGTCTTGAAGTAACCGTCGGGCGTCATGACCTTGGCGGTCTCGTCCGGGCGCTGCCAGTAGCCCGCCATCACCTGCGGCCCCTTGATGGCAATCTCTCCTGACTGGCCCGGCCCGACTTCGACGCCATCGTCGTCGAGCAACTTCATGTAGGTGTTGGGTAGCGGGATGCCGATGGTGCCGGTGAAATGCTTGGAGGTCACCACGTTGCAGCTCGCCGAGGGCGAGGTTTCACTCAAGCCGTAGCCTTCGCAAATTGGGCAGCCGGTTTTCTCAAACCAAAGCTTGGCCACGGCGCTTTGTACCGCGGTTCCGCCGCCCACCGATACCTTGAGGTGGCTCCAGTCGACGGTATTGAAATCGGGGTGGTTGGCCAGGCCGTTAAACAGCGTGTTGACTGCCGGGAAGGTGTGGATGGTGTGCTTGGTGAGTTCCTTCAGGACGCCGGGAATGTCGCGCGGGTTGGGAATCAGGATCAGCTTGCCGCCCATGCGCATCGACAGCATCATCCCGACCGTGAAGGCGAAGATATGGTAGAGCGGCAGCGCGCACACTCCGGTGGGCTGCTCGTCCGCCGGAATGTCGCCCATTACCGGCGCGTTCCAGATTTCGGACTGGAGCACGTTGGCAATCACGTTGCGCTGCAGCAGCACCGCACCCTTGGACACACCGGTGGTGCCGCCGGTGTACTGCAGTACCGCCACGTCGTCGGCCTTGATGTCGGGTTGCTTGAACGAGGCGCTGGTGCCGCGCGCAATCGCGCTGTTAAAGCGCACGGCGCTGGGCAGGTTGTAGGGCGGCACCATCTTCTTGACGTTGCGCACCACGTAGTTGACCAGCAAGCCCTTGATCAGGCCCAACTGGTCGCCCATGGCGCACAGCACGATGTGCTTGACCGGCGTTGCGGCGAGGCACTTCTCCAGCGTGACGGCAAAGTTCTCGATGATGACGATGGCCTTGGCACCCGAGTCCTTGAGTTGGTGCTCGAGTTCGCGCGGGGTGTACAAGGGGTTGACGTTGACCACCACATAACCGGCGCGCAGAATGCCGGCCACGGCCACCGGGTATTGCGGCACGTTGGGCATCATGATGGCGACGCGGTCGCCTTTGGAAAGTCCCAGGGATTGCAGGTAGGCGGCAAAAGCCTGGCTCAGGCGCTCGGTCTGGGCATAGGTGATGTCCTTGCCCATGAAGCTGTATGCCACCCGGTCGGCATGCTTCTTGAAGGACTCGTCCATCAACGCCACCAGTGAGGTGTACTGGGTGACGTTGATGTCTGCGGGTACTTCTTTGGGGTAACTGCTTAGCCACTTGCGCTCTGTCATGTCGATGATCTCCGTTAAGCAAATTCAGTTAACGGCATTTTCGCGTAAGTCAGGCAAGCGTAAGCATGTGTTTTCCCTAGGTTTTTCGGATTGTCTGGCCTGGATTAAGCACGCAATGCGGTGAGCACTTCGTCAAGCATCTTCTTGGCGTCGCCAAATAGCATCCGATT
>CAIPBW010000476.1 GCA_903863395.1 uncultured beta proteobacterium | reverse complement strand
CTGCCAGCGCCCGCTTGAGCGCTCGCGTGGGACTGGACGCACCGGCCCTGGCAATGGAGGCAGCCGTGGCGGCGCTGGCCGTGGAGTGGGCGGCGCTCTCGGGCTATGGCAGCGACGCGCTGTTTGACCCCGCTGCCCGCGACGCGCTGGACTGCCTGATCGTGGTGCACGGCTTTTCGGTCGAGCCTTTGGCCGAAGGTTTGCGCGCGGCCTGGGGTGATGCTCTGGCAGTGCTGGGGTTGGCACCGCCCGCGGCTGAAGGCAACGACCCATCCCTGTCCGAAACCGCGCTGGCCTTGCATCCCTGCAGCGACGCCGAGGATGAAGCCCAACGCAGCGCAGCGTGCGTGCTGCGCCATGTCCATGCCGGTCGGATTCCGGTGGCGCTGGTCTCGACCGACCGGGTGTTGACGCGGCGCATCCGCGCCACGCTCGAAGGCACGGGCGTGCGCATCCGCGACGAAAACGGTTGGATGCTCTCCACCACGCGCGCAGCCGCCCAGGTGCTTGCACTGTTGCGCGCAGCCACATGGAACGCCAGTACCGATGCCGTGCTCGACTGGCTCAAGTCGGCGCCGGCCTTTGTGGCTGCCGTCGATGCGGTTGAAGGGGAACTGCGGCGCAAGCAACTGCGCGACTGGGGGCAGGTCACGGCGCAGGTGCAGGCGCTGCCACCGGCCCAAAGCGCCTGGCCGCAGGCGGTGGAGAGTGCCAACCAGATCCGCGCGGCGTTGCAGGGGCGGCGCACGCTTGCGCCCTGGCTGGACTTGCTGCGCCAGGCCTTGCAGTCCAGCGGCCTGTGGCAGCCGCTGCAGGATGACGCTGCCGGGGCCAAGGTGCTCGAAGTCCTGCGCTTGGGCGCGCAAACCGACGCCGACTGGCAGGAGACGCTGGAGACGGCGCTGTGGGCACCGCAGCGCCTGGACCTGGCCGAGTTCACCCAATGGGTCAGCGTGGCGCTGGAGGGCGCGCGTTTTGTGCCGCCCTATCCGCAGCACGAACAGGTGGTGGTCTTGCCCATGAGCCAAATGCTTGGGCGCGCGTTTGCGGCCGTTGTGCTGGCAGGATGTGATGAGGTGCGGCTCGACCCCGCGCCTGAGCCGCCGGGGCGCTGGAGTGCGGCGCAGCGCCTGGGCTTGGGCCTGCCCACGCGCGAAGACCTGCACAAGCAGGCACTGGCGGCGTGGCAGCAGGCGCTGCTCACCCCGCAGTGGGATGTGCTCTGGCGCTGCAGCGACGAAACTGGCGAAACGCTGTTGCCCGGTGCCTGGGTGCAGATGCTGCAGGCCGCAGCACCCACGCGTGCAAACGCGCCCGACCCGCGCGTGCAGCGCTGGCTGCCGGTATCTCCCATACAAGTACCGCAGCCCACCGCCGCAGTGCTGTGCCCCACGCACTTGTCGGCCAGCGGCTACGACGATTTGCGCCACTGCCCGTACCGCTTTTTTGCCCTGCGCCAACTCGGGCTGCGCAACGACGAGGAGTTCGATGGCGAAGTAGGCAAGCGCGATTTTGGCGTCTGGCTGCACGAAGTGCTCAAGCGTTTTCACGAAGCGCTGGCGCTGCAGCCGCAAGCCGATAACGCCGCGCAGCAATCCCTGATGGACGCCGCAGCGCAGGCCGCTACCGAGGCGCAGGAGCTGGCCGAAGGCGACTTCCTGCCCTTTGCGGCGGCCTGGCCCGCGGTGCGCGCGGGCTACCTGAACTGGCTTGCCGAGCATCAACGCAGCGGTGCTGTTTTTGAGCGTGCCGAAGCAGCGCAGGTGCAGCCGCTGGGGGCGGTCACGCTGGTTGGGCGCATTGACCGCATCGACCGCGCGGCCGATGGAACCGCTCTGGTGCTGGACTACAAGACCGAAGCCAGCGGCAAGACCAGGCAGCGCGTTCAAAACCCATTGGAAGACACGCAGATGGCGTTTTATGCGGCCCTGTTGAGCGATGACACCCTGCGCGCCGCCTATGTGAATGTGGGCGAGCGCGACGGCACCCATGACTTTGAGCAAGTTGCGATTGTGGCCGCGCGCGATGCGCTGGTGGAAGGTATTGCGCACGACATGCAGGCCATCGCCCAAGGTGCCGTGCTCTCACCATTGGGCGACGGCGCTGCGTGCGACTATTGCCAGGCGCGCGCCCTGTGCCGCAAAGACTGGTGGGCTGCAGCATGACCAACCCACTTGCCGCGTTTGAACACAATGGCAGCGTCGTCACACGCAGCCAGTTTTACGCCATTGCCTGCGACCCCCGGCGCAGCGTGGCGGTGGAAGCCTGCGCCGGCGCGGGCAAGACCTGGATGCTGGTGTCGCGCATGGTGCGCGCGCTGCTGCTGGGCTGCGAGCCGCAAAACATTCTGGCCATCACTTTCACCAAGAAGGCCGCAGGCGAGATGCGCCAGCGCCTGCAGGAGTGGCTGCAAAAATTTGCGCTTGCCGACGACGCCACGCTGCGCCAGGAATTGCGTGATCGCGGCATGCTGGAAGAGAGCGACGCCAGCCAACTGCAGACCTTGCGCGGCCTGCATGGCGTGCTGCTGCGCAAAGGCCGCGCGGTGCAGATTCGCACCTTCCACAGTTGGTTTGCTGCGCTGCTACGCACGGCACCGCTTTCGGCGCTGCACGATCTGGGCCTGCCCACGCGCTACGAATTGCTGGAAGACGACGCCAAGGCCGTGGCGCTGACCTGGCGGCGCTTCCAGACGCAGGTTGCCACCGAGCCGCAGGCGCGCAGCGACTATCTGGAAGCCGTGGCCACCTATGGTCGCCATCAGGCACATGTCGCGCTGGAGGCTGCGCTGGCCAAACGGGTTGAGTTTGCGCTGGCGGATCAGCAGGGCTTGGTGGACGCGTCGGTGGACCACTTCAGCCTGCAGTTTGCCGACTTTGCCGATCTGCAAGATCCCGCGCAGTACCTGTGGACACAGGCGATGCAGAAGCTGCTGACCGAGGCCGCGCGCCTGCTGGGGGCAGCCACCCAAGCCACCTTGATAAGCGCCGCACAAAAGCTTGAGCGTGGGATTACCGAGCATGACAGCGCCTTGATCTGGGATGCCTTGCTCACCAAGAAGGCCGAGCCACGCAAGCTCAGCGACAAGCTGCCGGGTATTGAACGGGTGCGCCAGGCGCAGGACGCGCTGCTGCGCATGGGCGCAGCGCAAGACCAGCATCAGGCCTGGCTGCACCAGCAACGCATGGCGCGTCTGACGCGCTTGCTATCGGCGCAGTACGCGGCCTTGAAGCGCGAGCGCGGCTGGATCGACATGGGCGACCTCGAGCGCGCAGCGCTGGCGCTGATGTCCGACCCGGTGCTCAGCGGCTGGGTGCAGGAGCGCCTGGACGCACGCGTGCAGCACCTGCTGATTGACGAGTTTCAGGACACCAACCCGCTGCAGTGGCAGGCCTTGAGCGCGTGGCTGTCGGGCTATGCCGGAGCGGCGCAGGCACCGAGCGTGTTTCTGGTGGGCGACCCCAAGCAAAGCATCTACCGCTTCCGCCGTGCCGAGCCGCAGGTGTTTCGCGCGGCGCAGCGCTTTGTGGTGGAAGCGCTCGGCGGCGACCGGCTCGCCTGCGACCACACCCGGCGCAACGCGCACGGCGTGGTGGGTCTGGTCAACCAGGTCATGGAGCAGGCCCAGGCTGAGGGCGAGTTCGACGGTTTTCGCCCGCACAGCACCGAGTCGGATGCGCCAGGCCAGGTGCTCAAGCTCCCACGCATTGCGCGCGCCGAGGCGGCTGCGGGTGCGGTGGATGCACCTTGGCGCGATTCACTCACGGTGGCGCGCGTCGTGGTCGAGGAAACCGGCAAGACACTGGAGTGCCGCCAGGCGGCGCGCTGGGTGGCAGCGCAATTGCGCAGCGGCAGCGTGGCACCCAAGGATGTGATGGTGCTGGCGCGCAGACGCGAGCGCCTGGGCCTGATGCAGGCCGAACTTGCCGCCTTGCACATCGCCGCCTTGCAGCCCGAAAAAACCGAGTTGGGCGAATGCCCCGAGGTGCAGGATCTGGTGGCGCTGCTGGACGCGCTGGTCTCGCCTGCGCACAGCCTGGCGCTGGCGCGCGCGCTCAAGTCGCCCCTGTTTGGCCTGACCGACGCCGACCTGGTGCAACTGGTGCTGCACCAGCGTGCCCTGCAGGGCACGGACGCGCCACACGGCACACCCATTTCCTGGTGGCAGGTGTTGCAGCAAGCGCCTGAACTGAGCGCCGCGCTGGCCGCGCCCGGCCCGGTGCTGCGGCGCTGGAAGGCGTGGGTGGATACGCTGCCGCCGCACGACGCCTTGAGTGCCATCTATGCCGATGGCGACGTGCTGGCGCGTTACGCTGCTGCTGCCAGCGCGAGCCAGCGCTTCTGCGTGCTGGCGAACTTGCGCGCCTTGCTTGCCACCGCGCTGCAGCTCGGTGCGGGCCGCTACGCCAGCGCCTACGCCCTGGTGCGCGCGTTGCGCGCGGGTGGCATCCAGGCACCGCGCCATGCGCACGACAACGCGGTGCGCTTGCTCACCATCCACGGTGCCAAGGGCCTGGAGGCCAAGGTGGTGCTGATGCTCGACACCGATGGCGAGGCCTTGCGCACCCAGAGCATGGGCGTGCTGGTGGACTGGCCGGGCGAGGCCCCGCATCCGCAGCGTTTTGTGTTTCTGGCCAGCGAATCGCGTCCACCCGTGTGTGCGCAGCAAACGCTGGCGGTGGACCAGGCAGCGCGACGGCGCGAGGAATTCAATGCGCTCTATGTGGCCTTGACGCGCGCCAAGGAGACGCTGGTGTTTTCCAGCCTGCAACCCTTCAGGCAGAGCGACACAGGGTGGTGGGATCGGCTGCAGCAGCACGCCACTGAAGTCAGCGCCGGGGATGCGCCCGATAGCGCGACCGGAGATGCGCCGCCTTCAGACACGATCTTTGCCCTGCTGGAGTTGCCACAGCCGCCGCAAGGCTTCGTGGAAGAATCACAGGACGCTATACAAAGCGTAGCAGACAGTCTGGAGTCACGCATCG
>CAIPBW010000475.1 GCA_903863395.1 uncultured beta proteobacterium | reverse complement strand
CGGTTACAAGGTGCCGCAGGCGCTGGTTTACGTGGCCCTGATGGTGCCCAGCCATGTGTACGAGTTGCTACCGATCACGGTGCTGATTGGCACCATCTTCGTCATGGCGCGCCTGGCGCAGAGTTCCGAGTTCACCATTTTGCGCACCAGTGGCCTGGGCCCCGGGCGCGCCCTGCGTACCCTGCTGGTGCTGGGCTTGGGCTTTGTGTTGTTTACCTTTGCCGTGGGCGACTACGTGGCACCGTTTTCCGACAAGACGGCGCAGTTGCTCCGGTCAAGCTACCAGGGTCGCATCACCGTGGGCAAGACCGGGGCCTGGCTCAAGGAGCGCCAGACGTACGGCCAGTTTGCCGTGAACGTGGGTGCCTTGGCCCCCGACGCCAGCATGCGCGACGTGCGCATCTACGAGTTTGACAACCGCGGCCACCTGGTGTCCATGACCCAGAGCGAGAGCGCCAGCTTTGGCCGCAACGACGCCTGGGTGTTGGAGAAGGTCGAGCGCACCGAGTTTGCCGGTCTGGAGGCCAAATCCACCCACGCCGAGCGCAGCGTCATGGAGAGTTTTCGCTGGCCCACGCAGATCAGCGCAGAGATGGTGGCGGCGGCGGTTCTCAAACCCGAGCGCATGCGCACCATTGACCTGTTTCAGTACATGCGCCACCTGGAGGCCAACGGCCAATCGGCGCAAAAGTACGAGATCCAGTTCTGGAAAAAGGTGTTTTATCCGCTGAGCTGCCTGGTGATGGTGGTGCTAGCCCTGCCCTTTGCCTACCTGCACTTCCGCTCGGGCAGCATCACCACCTACGTGTTTGGCGGTGTGATGGCGGGCATCAGCTTTGTGCTGCTCAACAACGTGCTCGGCGACCTGGGGGCGCTGCACGGCTGGCAGCCCTGGTTTACGGCGGCGCTGCCGGGCCTGATTTACTCGCTGGTGTCGCTGAGCGCCTTTATGTGGCTGGTGTTGCGACGATGACCGCCACCGCCCCACACCGCCACGGCATCGTGCTGTTCGCCCATGGCTCGCGCGACCCGCTTTGGCACCGCCCCATGCAGGCCGTTGCCGAGCGCATTGCAAGCCTTGAGCCCCAGGCGCAGGTGGTGTGCGCCTACCTGGAACTCAGCAGCCCCGACCTGCCAAGCGCGGTGCAGGCGCTGGCCACGTCCGGGGTAGGTGCGATCACCATTTGCCCGATGTTTCTGGGCATGGGCAAGCACGCGCGCGAAGACCTGCCGCGTTTACTCGACGACTTGCGCGCCCAATATCCCGCGCTTGCATTTGAAGTCACCGCCTCGGTCGGTGAAGACCCCCGATTTATTGACCTGATGGCCCGGATCGCGCTGCAAAGGAAATAACCACCAAGTAGGGCATAATAAATTTCATCTTTAGTTGAAATTCGATATGAACCTACATCAATTTCGCTTTGTTCAGGAAGCCGCCCGGCGCAACCTCAACCTGACTGAAGCGGCCAAGGCGCTCCACACCTCGCAGCCAGGCGTTTCCAAGGCGATCATCGAACTGGAAGAAGAGCTCGGCGTGGACATCTTCACGCGCCACGGCAAACGGCTCAAGCGCATCACCGAGCCGGGCCAGCATGTGCTCAAGAGCATTGAACTGATCCTGCGCGAAGTGGGCAACCTCAAACGCATTGGCGAGCAGTACAGCGCCGAAGACAGCGGCACCCTCTCGATTGCCACCACCCACACCCAGGCGCGTTACGTGTTGCCGGAAAAGGTGGCGCAACTGCGCCAGGCCTACCCCAAGGTCAACATCAGCCTGCACCAGGGCGCGCCCGACCAGGTGGCACGCATGGTGATCGACGAAGTGGCCGAAATCGGTATCGCGACTGAGTCCCTGGCCGATTACCCCGAGTTGGTCACCCTGCCCTGTTACGAGTGGCAGCACTGCGTGGTGCTGCCCGCCGACCATGCGCTGGCGCGCAAGGATCGCATCACGCTCGAAGACGTTGCGGTCGAACCGATCATCACCTACCACCCCTCGTTCACTGGCCGCACCAAGATCGACCAGGCCTTTGCCGCGCGCAAGCTCG
>CAIPBW010000474.1 GCA_903863395.1 uncultured beta proteobacterium | reverse complement strand
TCTTTGGCCGAGAGTTGGAACGCCTCGCCGATGTCGGGCCAGGTGATGCCGATGGTGGGGTCGTTCCAGGCAATGCATTGCTCGTGCTGGGGCGCGTAGTAGTCGGTGGTTTTGTACAAAAACTCAGCTGCCTCGGACAGCACCACAAAACCATGGGCAAAGCCCGGCGGCACCCAGAACTGGTGCTTGTTCTGCGCCGACAGCAACGCACCCGCCCATTGGCCAAACGAGGGACTGGCGCGGCGCAGATCGACCACCACGTCGAACACTTCGCCCGAGATAACCCGCACCAGTTTGCCCTGGGGTTGCTGCAACTGGTAATGCAGGCCGCGCAACACGCCGCGCACCGAACGCGAGTGGTTGTCCTGCACAAACGGGGTGTCAATCCCGGTGGCCTGTGCAAAGGCGCGCTGGTTGAAACTCTCGAAGAAAAAACCGCGCTCGTCACCAAAAACGCGCGGCTCGATCAGCAGCACCTCGGCGATGGCGGTGGGCGTGACCTTCATCGCGAAGCCTCTTCCTTGAGCAAGCCCAGCAGGTACTGACCATAGCCGCTCTTGGCCAGGGGCTGGGCCAGGCGCTGCATCTGACTTTCGTTGATGAAGCCGTTGCGCCAAGCGATTTCTTCCACGCAAGCAATCTTGAGACCCTGGCGGCGCTCCAGCGTGGC
Organism: uncultured beta proteobacterium; assembly: GCA_903863395.1. Classification (GTDB taxonomy): domain Bacteria; phylum Pseudomonadota; class Gammaproteobacteria; order Burkholderiales; family Burkholderiaceae_C; genus Allorhodoferax. Next base: position 1,190 of record CAIPBW010000474.1, on the reverse strand, counting down.
GATGAACTGGCCGGCCTCCAACAGACTGTCGTGGGTGCCGGTATCGAGCCAGGCGTAGCCGCGCTGCATGATCTGCACGCTGAGTTGCTGCTGCTCCAGGTAGGCCTGGTTGACCGAGGTAATCTCCAGTTCGCCGCGTGCGCTGGGGCGCACGGCCTTGGCGATGTCGACTACCTGGTTGTCGTAAAAATACAGACCGGTGACGGCGTAGTTGCTGCGCGGGTGGACGGGCTTTTCTTCGATGCTGTTGGCGCGGCCGTCAGCGTCAAACGCCACCACGCCGTAGCGCTCGGGATCGTGCACATGGTAGGCAAACACGGTCGCGCCCTGCGGTTGGCGGTGCGCGCTTTGCAGCAAGGTGTGCAGATCGTGCCCGTAAAAAATATTGTCACCCAGCACCAGCGCACTGCTGTCGTTACCGATGAACTGCTCGCCAATCAGGAACGCCTGCGCCAGCCCGTCAGGACTGGGTTGCACCGCGTACTGCAGGTTGATGCCCCACTGGCTGCCGTCGCCGAGCAACTGGGCAAAACGCGGCGTGTCCTGCGGCGTGCTGATGACCAGAATGTCGCGCATACCCGCCAGCATCAGCGTGCTTAACGGGTAGTAGATCATGGGCTTGTCATACACCGGCAGGAGTTGCTTGCTCATGGCCAGCGTGGCGGGGTGCAAACGGGTGCCCGATCCCCCGGCCAAAATAATGCCCTTGCGGCTGGCCGCTTGCGGGTCAATGCGTGGTTTCAACATCGATTTCTTTCATCATCCGTGCCACACCCGCCTGCCAGTGCGGCAGGTGCAGCGCAAAGGTGGAGCGCAGCTTGGTGGTATCCAAACGCGAATTCAAGGGGCGGCGCGCGGCCGTGACAAACGCCGAACTGGCCACTGGCCGCATCTCATTTACTAGCAATTTTATAGCAGGGTTTATCTGCTTGGCCTGCTCAAAAACGTAACGTGCGTAATCGAACCAGGTGGTCTCACCGGCTGCTGCCAGGTGGTAGACACCCGCCAGCGCAGACGCATCCGCTGCCGCGCTGCTGCCAGTCACGCGGCGCAGCAGATGGGCCGTTACATCGGCCAGCAGGTCGGCGCCGGTGGGGGCACCATGCTGGTCGTCAATCACCTGCAGCGTTTCGCGTTGTGCGGCCAGACGCAGCATGGTCTTGGCAAAGTTTCCACCACGCGCGCCATAG
>CAIPBW010000473.1 GCA_903863395.1 uncultured beta proteobacterium | reverse complement strand
CATGCTGGCCCAGGAAATCATCCGCTCCAAACGCGACGGAGAGCGCCTGAGTGATGCCACCATCGACGCCTTTGTGCGCGGGCTGGTTGACGCCAGTTGGAGCGAGGGGCAGGTCGCAGCCCTGGCGATGGCGATCTTCCTGCGCGGCATGGACAAGAGCGAATGCGTGGCACTGACGCGCGCCATGATGCGCTCGGGCCGCATGATGACCTGGAGCGATCTGCCGGGGCCGGTGCTCGACAAGCACTCCAGCGGCGGTGTGGGCGACAAGGTCAGCCTGATGCTCGCTCCGATGGTGGCGGCCTGTGGCGGCTTTGTGCCGATGATTTCGGGGCGCGGCCTGGGCCACACCGGCGGCACCTGCGACAAGCTCGAATCCATCCCCGGCTACTGCACCGACCCCACGCCGCAGCGCTTTGCGCACACGGTGCGCGCGGTGGGCTGCGCCATCATCGGCCAGACCGCCGACCTGGCACCGGCCGACCGGCGCTTGTACGCCACGCGCGACATTACCGCCACGGTGGAGAGCGTGCCTTTGATCACCGCCAGCATCCTGTCCAAGAAGCTCGCCGCCGGGTTGGAGTGCCTGGTGATGGATGTCAAATGCGGCAACGGCGCGTTTGCCGATTCTCAAACCATGGCCGAGGCGCTGGCCGAGAGCATTGTCAGCGTGGCCGAGGGTGCCGGCTTGCACACCAGCGCCTTGATCACCGACATGAACCAGATGCTTGGCCACAGCGCGGGCAACGCGCTGGAGGTGCAAGAGGCCATTGACTTCCTCAGCGGCCGCCCCGGCGGGCGCGAAACCCGGCTGCTCGAAGTCACCCTGGCGCTGGGTGCCGAACTGCTGGTGCTGGGCGGACTGGCCCCGGGGCTGGACGCAGCGCGCAGCCGCTTGCAAGCCACGCTCGACAACGGCAGCGCCGCCGAGCGCTTTGCGCGCATGGTCAGCGCCCTGGGTGGCCCAGCGGACTTGCTGGAGCAGCCGCAAGCCCACCTACCCAAGGCTCCGGTGGTGCTGCCGGTGACAGCACCCCACGCTGGCGTCTTGACGGCAATGCACACGCGCGCCATTGGCATGGCGCTGGTCGAATTGGGCGCGGGCCGCCGCCAGGCGCTTGACACAATTGACCCGCGTGTTGGCATCAGCGCCATGCGGCCACTGGGCAGCACGCTGCAAGCCGGAGAGCCGCTGGCCTGGTTGCACGCGGGCGATGGCGCCAGCGCCGAGCGCGCTGCCGCCCAAGTGCGCTCCGCCTGCACCTTGGTCCAGGACGCCAGTGCCTGGCACGCCACGCCCTGCGTCATCGCCACGCGCTTTGGTGCGGCACGCACACCATGATGCGCGTACTTCTGGGCGTGGCGGCCACGCTGGTGCTGGGTTTGGCGCTGCTGCTGTTTGGCCAGTGGCCCTTGCGCGAGTGGCTGCAAGCCTATTCACGCGAGGCCAACGATATAGGGCAGATTCTGTTTGCCCTCTACGCCAGCGTAGCCATCACGGCGGCGTCGCGCGCCAAGACGCATTTAGCCCTGGTGCGGCCCACCTCCGACACGCGGCATGCCGCCTGGCGTAGCTGGGCCACACTGGCCTGCGTTGCGCCCTGGGCCTTGCTGGTGCTGTGGTCGGCGCTGCCCGCGCTGCTCAACTCGGTGCGCCAGATGGAGCGCTTTAGCGAAGGCCTGACCCCGGGCTATTTTGTGGTGCGCTTCGCGCTGGTGCTGTTGGCCCTGCTGGTG
>CAIPBW010000472.1 GCA_903863395.1 uncultured beta proteobacterium | reverse complement strand
AGGAGCGTAGCGACGCGGCAATCCATGCAGTCCGAAGCCATGGATCGCCGCGCTTCGCTCGCAATGACGGGTTCCGAAGTCATGGATCGCCGCGCTGCGCTCGCGATGACGGGATGCGAAGCCATGTCTTCAGTGGTCAACGCGCAGCCGGTGCGTTGAGCTGTTTGTACAGGGCCGTAACCTCAGCCTGCGCGGGAAAGGCGTCGCCGGCGCTGGCGAGTTCGTCCAGGGTCTTCTTGGCGAGGTCTTTTTCGCCGGCCTTGAGATAGACCTTGGCCAGGTTGAACTTGAGCATCAGGTTGCGCGGTTGCAGCTGCGTGGCCTTGGTCTGCATCTCTATCGCCTGGCGGTGGTTGCCGCCTTCGGAGTGCAGGGTCGCCAACGTATCGAGGATGACGGGCTGATCCGGTGCCAAAGCCAACGCTCTCTGCGCGTATGCCAGGGCACCGTCGTGCTTGAGTTGGCCGCTGACCCAGGCCAGGTTGTTCAGGGCAACGGCATTGTCGGGCTGCAGCTTGATCACCAGGGCGTATTGCTTCTCGGCGCTGCTGTAGTCCTTGCGCAGCATGGCCCGGTCGCCCAGATAGAACGCAAACGCCGCGTCCTTGGGGTGGTCCTTGGACCAGCTTTGCGCGAGGCGCTCGGCGTCGGCATTCTTGCCGCCGGACTGCAAGGCGGTGTGCAACTTCATGGCCAGCGTGGTGGTGCTGACCTGCTTGAGCCCCGCGCGGTAGGCGATGGTTGCGTTGTCCCATTCCTTGGCGTAGGCGTTCACGTCGCCTTCGAGCACATAGCCGGCTTCCTCGCGCGGGCGCTGGACTTGCACCGAGCGCGCCACTTCGAGCGCCAGCGGCAATTTGTTCTCGGCGATGTGCAGGGCGATGAGTGCGCGCTGGGCCTGGAGAAAGTCAGGCTGCAGGGCAATGGCCTTGCGCAAACTGGCTCCGGCAGCGGCGTTGTCCTTGGTTGCCATCTGGGCTTCGGCCAGACGCCCGTAGGACATGGCCGACTGCGGCAGCAGGTCGGTCAACCTCTTGTAGGTGACAACAGTCTGGTTGAAGTCGCCCGAGGCGTACTGTGCGCGCCCCAGGGCGTCGATGATCTGGGTGTCGTTGGGCAAGGCAGCCGCCGCGCTTTGGGCCGCAGAGGATGCGTTCTTGAAGTCGTTGCGCTGCAGGTAATACTCCACCAGCAGCAGGCGGGGCCGGGTGTTCTGGGGGTTGGCCGCAACCGCGTTGCCAATGAGCTTGGCCACTTCGTCGGGCGGGGCACCACGCTTGGCGGCCAGGTCGGCCAGTGCCAGCAAGGCCGATTCGTTCTTGGGGTCTTTCAGCAGCAGCGCCTCGAAGCGCTTTTTCGCCTCGGCAGGCTTTTGGTCGGCCAGGTCAAGCGCTGCCAGGTTGGCCACGGCAGGAAAGTACACGGGGTCGAGGCTGACTGCGCGCTCCAGGTCGCGCCTGGCCCCGGTGGCGTCTTGCTTGGCCAACATGACCCTGGCGCGCAGATAGGGTGCAAGTGCCTTGGCCGGTTGCTTTTGTTGCAGCACGTCGATGGCTTTGAGCGCCGGGTCAAACTGACGCCGCTTCATGTGCGCGCTGATCAGGGCCAGGTCGGCTGTCACGCCGGAGTCTTCCACCGATATGTGGCGCAATTCGTCGAGCGCCGAATCGGTGGCACCGCCGATCAGGTGCACCAGTGCCAGCGACGTTTTCTTCTTCACGTCCTGCGGGGCCTGTGCGCTCGACCTGGCGAAGTATTCCTCGGACTTGGCCAGGTCGCCGTTTTGCAGGTACACCTCGCCCGCCAGTGCCAGCAGGTCGGGGCTCAGGTCGGCCTGCTCCAAGGCCGGCGTGAGTGTGCTCAGGGCTTTGGCGGCCTGGCCGGAACGCAGCAGCACGGCCACCAATTGGCGTCGCGTGAGCGTGAGCGCAGGGTTGAGCGCAAGCGCCTTGCCCAGGTACTCCTGCGCCTGCGGCAGGTTGTTGAGTTGCAGCTCGGTCGTGCCTGCCAGTTGCAGCAGGGGCAGGTTGGAGGGCAGCGTCTTCAGCGGTACTTGCAATTGCTCCCGTGCCGATTTGAAGTCTTTCTTTTGAAACGCCAGCAAGGCGCTCAGGTACTGGGTGCGGGGGTGGTTGGGAGCGAGCTTTTGCAGCTTCTCCAGTTGGGCGGCGGCAGCGTCGAGGTTGGACTGTTGCAGCAGCAAGGTGATCAGCGCGGTGTGGCCCGGAAAGTAGTCGGGCTTGTTGGCAAGGGCCTGACGGTAGTCGGCCAGTGCGTCGTCGCTCAGGTTCTGCCCGAGCCAATGGATGTCGCCCTTGAGCTTCCAGGCTTCGGGGCTTTTCGGGGTCTTGGCAAGCACCTCGGCAACCAGTGCTTGCGCACCCTCAAAGTTGCGCTCCCCCGCCATGTGGCGCGCGCGCTCAAGCAGGGCCGGCGGGAACGCGGCGTCGGCTTGCAAGGAGGCGTTGAGCGACTCGTCCGAGCGCTCGACCTGCCCCTGTGCGGCATAGGCGCCCGCCAGGGTGAATTGCAGGCTGGCCTGCGCCGCTGGCTGCTCCAGATGCACGTTGGTAAATTGCTCAATCACCTTCTTGGCCTGGCCCTGGGCCAGCAGCGTCTTGGCCAATTGCGGCAAGGCGGTGTCGCGGGGGTAGTTCAGTTCGATGGCCTTGCGCAACTCGGCCTCGGCTCCAATGGCGTCGCCGGATTCGAGCAAGGCCACACCGAGCAGGTAGCGCGCCTCAGCCAGGTTGGGGTCGGCCTGAAGCGCATTCTTGATCTGGATGATGGCCGCCTTTTTGTCGTTCTTTTCCAGATAGCTTTTGGCCGAGGCCAACAGTGCTTCGGGCTTCTCGCCACATCCGATCAACAGGGGCGCCATCAACAGGGTGCAGGCTGCCAGACGCAGCGCGGGGGAGGGTGTGAATTTCATGGAACGCTCTTTCTCAGGTGGTAGTGGGGGTATGGCGGGCTACTTCAGGCTGAAGCGGTGCATCAGGTCGTAGAGCGTGGGGCGGCTCACGCCGAGCAGGTCGGCGGCCCTGGCGACGTTGCCGTTGACGCGCCCCAGGGCGGCGATGATGGCGGTCTTTTCGGCCTGGTCGCGAATCATGCGCAGGTCCAGGCTGGCATCGGTTTGCTGCGCCTCGGAGTCGGCCAATTCGAGGTCGCTGCGCGCGATCAGGTTGCCTTCGACCATGATCACGGCGCGCTTGATGCGGTTCTCCAGCTCGCGGATATTGCCCGGCCAGGGGTGGCTTTCAATCGCGCGCACCGCCTCTTCGCTCAGGCGCAGGGCCGGGCGGTTTTGCTCGCGTGCAAAGCGCCGCACCAGGGCGTGGGCCAGCAGCGCCGCATCGCCCACGCGCTCGCGCAGGGGCGGGATGTTGACCACAATTTCGGCCAGCCGGTAGTACAGGTCTTCGCGAAACTGCCCTTGCTTGCTGCGCGCGTTGAGGTCCTGGTGGGTGGCGCAGACGATGCGCACGTCCACCGGGATCTCGTGGCGTCCACCCACGCGCTCAATCGTGCGCTCCTGCAAGAAGCGCAGCAGCTTGGCTTGCAGCGAGATCGGCAGGTCGCCAATTTCGTCGAGCATCAGCGTGCCACGGTGCGCGGTCTCGATCTTCCCGAGCGTGGTTTTGGCCGCCCCCGTGAACGCGCCGCGCTCGTAGCCGAACAGCTCGCTCTCGAGCAGGTTTTCGGGAATGGCAGCGCAGTTGATGGCCACAAAGCGTTCGCGGCTACGGCTGGAGGACTGGTGCAGCGCACGCGCGAGCACCTCCTTGCCGGTGCCGCTTTCGCCTAGCAGCATGACGGTGGCACTGGTGGGCGCCACTTTTTCGACATTGCGGCACAGGCGCAGCATCTCGGGGTCGCGCGTGATCAGGCTGGAAAGCGCCTCGGGCTGGTGCATGGCCTGCAGGCGCCGATTTTCGCTTTGCAGTTCGTGCAGCCGAAACGCGCGTTCAATCGTCAGGCTCAGAAGCTCGGGCGTAAATGGTTTGGCAAAAAAGTCGTAAGCGCCCATCGCCACGGCGCGCAGCGCGTTGGCCTGGTCGTTTTGCCCGGTGAGCACGATCACCTTGACGTTGGGATCCATCGCCATCATGTCTTCGAGCAGGGCAAAGCCTTCTTCCACCGTATCGGCGTGCGGTGGCAGCCCCAGGTCCATGGTGACCACGGCGGGCGTGTTGCGGCGCAGTTGCAGCAAGGCGCTTTCGCGGTCATGCGCGGTGATGCAGTCAAACTTGTCGAGCGACCACTTGATCTGCTTTTGCAGGGCCAGATCATCTTCAACGATCAACAGGGAGGGTTGTTTGTCCATGGTCATGCGTACTGGAGGGTTTCTGTCTTGGTGTCACTGACTTGTTCCAGAAGCGGCAGCAGCAGCCACACCAGCGTGCCTTTGCCCGGCGTGCTGCTGACTTCTATCGAACCACCCAACTCCTGCATGTAGCGCAGGCTCTCGTAGGTGCCAATGCCCATGCCAGCAGGCTTGGTGGTCTGGAAGGGCTTGAACAACTGGTTCTGGATAAAGCTCTCGGACATGCCCTTGCCGCTGTCGCCAATCAGGATGCGCGCCTGGTCTGCGTGGCGGTCCATGCGTATCCATACGCGCCCGCCGCCCTCGGTGGCGTCGATCGCGTTTTGCACCATGTGCCCCACCACCCGCTCCAGGCGCTCGGCGTGGCCGCGTGCCTGCAGGCGCTCGCTCCACAGCGCCTCAAGTCCGTCGCGTTGCGCGGCAAGACGGCTGACCACGCGCTCGAGCAGCGAGACCAGGTCCACACTGCGCACCGGCTCCGGGCTGGTGCTGCCCTGGCGCAGTTGCAGCAACATCTGGCGCATGCGCTCCAGGGAGTTTTCCACCGTCATCAGCATGTCT
>CAIPBW010000471.1 GCA_903863395.1 uncultured beta proteobacterium | reverse complement strand
GCCCTTGTCCAACCAGTGGGTTGCCTTGCCCAAGCTGTAGGGCTGACGCCGTTAGCGCGGCAGGGGATACAGGCGCATCAGCAGGGCGTAGAGCAGGGCACCGAACACCAGCGCCGCAGCCGCAATTTGCAGACTCACGTTAAAGCCCTGGCCGCCACCCGCAGGCAGCAAGGCCGTGGCCAGCGGTGGCCCCACGATCTGCCCCAGGCCATACAACGCGGTCACCAGCCCCATAAAGCTCGATGCCTGCGCGCCACGCAGGCGGCGCACCTCCTGCATGGCGTAAAAAACAATCGCGGTAAAAGGCAGGCCAATCAGCAGGCTGCCCAGCGCAAAGCCCGCCAGGGTGGGGCTCACCAGGCTGGCGCAAACGCCCGCTGCCTGCACCAGGTAGCACACGATCAGCCACGCGCGCAAGTCGTGCACGCGGATGCGCGAGGCCAGCAGCGCACCGGCAATCACACCCAGGCCCAGAATCGGCCAGAACAGGTCGAGCCAGGGCGAGCCTGGCAGCGCCTGGCGTGCAATCACGGGCAGAAACGTGGCGCTGATGATGTAGCCAAAACCGGCCATGCCATAGGCCAGGGTGAACAGCAGCATCTCGGCATCCAACACGTGCGGCGCGTCCGTTGCCACGCCTGCCGCAGCGCCAGCCGCTGCGGGCGTGCCCGAGGGCGAACTGCCAAGGGTGGGCCACACCAGCACGGTGAGCAGTGCCGCCAACAGCCCAAAGCTGAACCAGCCCGCAGCAGCGCTCCAGTGCAGCGCCACCATGGCGCTGGCGGCCACTCCGCTGACCACAATGCCCAACCCGGGGCCGACGTAAATCAGCGCACCCATGGTCGGTAGATTCAGCCGCGCCAGTTGCGCCAGGCACCAGAGCGAGGTGTAGATAAACACCACGGCGCTGGCTACACCCGCAGCAAAGCGCAATAGCGGCCATGCGGCGCTCCACGGCAGGCCCATGCCCATGGTCAGCAGCACCGTGGCCAGCAGACCGGCACGCACCAGGGTGGGTGCGTGTGGCGCGTTGGTCAGGCCAAGCCGCCGCCAAATCCAGGGTTGAAACGTGCACAGCAGCGCGCCCACCAGGTAGCCCAGGTAATTGGCGCTGGCCAGCCAGCTTGCCTGTGCGAGTTGCACCACGCCGTCAGAAAGCATCATCGGCAGCAGCGGCGTAAAGGCAAAGCGGCCTATGCCCATGGCCACGGCCAGCGCCACCATGCCCGCTGCCGCCACGCGCCACGCCGTCATGGAGTGCGTGCTGCGGCCGCGCGCAGCTTGTCCTTCTTGCTCGGGCGCTTGCCCTTGATGCCGCCGGTTCCGGGCACGCTGGCGTGGTCCATCGGTGCGGTCTGTGTCGGCTCATAGCCGGGAATTATTTCGCGTGCAAGCTCCATCTTTTGACGCCGCTCGATCAGGCGCATATGCGACTCGGTGTCGGCACTGACAAAGCTGATGGCCAAGCCGGGTGCGCCAGCGCGCCCGGTGCGGCCGATGCGGTGCACGTAGTCGGTGCTGGCGCGTGGCAGGTCGTAGTTGACCACCACCGGGAGTTGCGCAATGTCCAGTCCGCGTGCGGCCAGGTCGGTGGTAACCACCACCTCCCAGCGCTCGTCCTTGAACTCCTGCAACACCTGCGTACGCGCGCCCTGGCTCAGGTCGCCATGGAAGGCGGTGGCAAAAATGCCTGCGCGGTAGAGTTTTTCGGCCACCAGTTCGGTGGCGTATTTGGTGGCCACAAACACCAGTACGCGGCTCCAGCCATTGTCCTTGATCATTTGGCGCAGCAGCATGGTGCGGCGAACCGCGTCCACGGCAATGGTGCGCTGCACGGTAAGCGGTGCAACGGTGTCGGGGGCGGCGATGTCAATGCATACCGGGTCATGCAGCAGCGTTTGCGCCAGCGCCTGCACCGCCGGGGCAAAGGTGGCCGAGAAAAACAGGTTCTGGCGTTGTGCGGGTAACTGCGCCAGTACGCGGGCTAGCTCTTCGGCAAAGCCCAGGTCGAGCAGGCGGTCGGCTTCGTCCAGCACCAGCGTGCGCAGCCACTGCAGTTGCAGCGCGTTGTGGTCGAGCAGATCAAGCAGGCGCCCGGGCGTGGCCACCAGCACGTCGGCACCGCCGCGCAGGTGCATCAGTTGCGGGTTGATTGAAACACCGCCAAACGCGACGGCAATTTTGGGGGCGTGCGGCAAGTGCTGCCCCAGTAGGTGCAGAACATCGCCTACCTGGGTGGCGAGTTCGCGCGTGGGCACCAGTACCAGCACAGCGGGTCGTCGTGGGCGCGTAACGGGCTGCCCCTGCAGGCGCTGCAGCAGTGGCAAGACATAGGCCGCCGTCTTGCCCGAGCCGGTAGGCGCGCAACCGCGCACATCGTGGCCCGCCAGAATGGCCGGGATGGCTTGCTGCTGGATGGCGGTGGGCAGCGTGAACCCCTGATCGGTGGCAGCGCGAACCAGTGCCGCAGAAAGCTTGAGCGCGTGAAAGGGCATGGAATCCTTGGGTTGGCAGCGGGCGTTGGCGCAATGCGGTTAGCGCAGCGCTTGGGCCTTGAGTTTATAGCCACAGACCCCGGAGACCGCGCACTTCGCGCATTGGGGTGTGCGTGCCTTGCAGATGTAGCGCCCGTGCAGAATCAGCCAGTGGTGGGCATGCACCGCGTACGCGCTCGGTACCACGGCGAGCAGCTTGCGTTCCACTTCCAGCGGCGTCTTTCCCGGTGCCAGGCCGGTGCGGTTGCACAGGCGCAGCACGTGCGTGTCCACCGGCATGGTGGGTTCGCCAAACGCCACGTTGAGCACCACGTTGGCGGTCTTGCGGCCCACCCCCGGCAAGGTCTCCAGCGCCTCGCGTGTGCGCGGCACCTGGCCCCCATGCTCATGCAGCAGGATGGCACAGGTCTGCAGGACGTGGCGCGTCTTGCTGCGAAACAGACCAATGGTCTTGATGTGCTGCTCCAGCGCGGTCTGGCCCAGCGCCAGCATGCGTGCGGGCGTGGGTGCCCGGGCAAACAGGGTCCGCGTAGCCTTGTTGACGCTCACGTCCGTGGCCTGGGCCGACAGCAGCACAGCCACCAGCAACTCGAACACCGAACTGAACGCCAGTTCGGTCTGCGGCTGTGCGTTGGCCTGCGCCAGCGTGGCAAAAAAGGTCTCAATATCGTGCGGTTTCAATCCGGAACCTCAAAAATAGGGGGAGAAGAATCGGTGACAATTTACCCCACTTCATTGAAAGCTGTACCCCATGCAATTTGCCCAACGCCTCAACCAGGTCGAAACCTCTGCCATCCGTGAACTTTTCAAGCTGTTGGGCAAGCCCGGCATCATCAGCTTTGCCGGGGGCTTCCCCGACAGCGCGCTGTTTGATGTGGAGGGCATCCGCGCCGCATCCAACCGCGCGCTCGACGAGGACGCGGGCGCTGCGCTGCAGTACGGAGCCACCGAAGGCTACCAGCCGCTGCGCCAGCAACTCGCCTCCTTTATGCAGGCCAAGGGTGCCAAGTCGGTGGCTGCGGACCAACTGATCGTCACCACCGGCAGCCAGCAGGCGCTCGACCTGCTGGGCAAAACCATGATCAGCCCGGGCGACAAGGTGATTGTCGAAGGCCCCACCTTTTTGGCCACCATCCAGTGCTTTCGCCTGTACGGTGCCGAACTCATCAGCGCACCCATCGACGCCCAGGGCGTGCAGACCGACAAGTTGGAGGAGTTGATTGCACAGCATCGGCCCGCGCTGGTGTACCTGATTCCCACCTTTGGCAACCCCAGTGGTGCCACGCTCAGCCTGGAGCGGCGCAAGCGCGTGCTCGAACTCGCCGTCAAGTACCAGACATTGATCGTCGAGGACGACCCCTATGGCGACCTGTACTTTGGTGCCACGCCGCCACCGGCCTCGCTGTTAGCTCTGAGCGACTCCGTCCCTGGCAGCCGCGACCTGCTGGCGCATTGCGGGTCGCTGAGCAAGGTGCTGTCACCGGGCCTGCGCGTAGGCTGGATGATTGCGCCACCCGAACTGCTGGCCAAGGCCACCATGTGCAAACAGTTCAGCGATGCCCACACCAGCACCTTTGCCCAGGCCACCGCAGCGCAGTACCTCAAGGCCGGGCGCATGCCAGGGCAATTGGCCCAGGTGCGCAAGGTCTACGCCGAACGCGCCCAGGCCATGGGCGACGCACTGCGGCGCGAACTGGGCGACGCGATTGAGTTTGTGCAGCCACAAGGCGGCCTGTTTGTCTGGGCGCGCCTCACCGGTGCCCACGGCAAGGCCAGCGACGGCGGCGAGTTGGCCAAGCGCGCCATCGAGCAGGGAGTAGCCTTTGTCCCCGGCGTTCCGTTCTACGCCAACCACCCCGACCGCGCCACCCTGCGCCTGAGCTTCGCCACCGCCGACATTGCCAAGATCGAAGAAGG
>CAIPBW010000470.1 GCA_903863395.1 uncultured beta proteobacterium | reverse complement strand
ATTGGAGCGGGGTGTCGTCTTGCGGGAGGTCTTCGGGGCGCACTTGTTGGCTTACGCGAAACGCTTCCGAGGCCCAGGCGCCAAAGTCGGCGTTGTTGCAGCGTTCGCTGCAAAACGGGCGGTAGGGGTTGGAAGGCGCGTAGATGCTGTCTCCCCCGCAGCCGGGGCAGACTACCGTCTTGATGGGGGGTGCATCGGCGCTGGGCGACGCGCCGTGATCGGTGGGATGCTTCATCGGCTTGGCTGCACGCTTACGAGCACAGGGTCAGCTCAAACGCGCCGTCGTCGCTAATGGTGTGCAAGCGGTCGTCGTCCTCGTGGCGCATCAGGCGGATCGACACCATCAGGCGGTTACCACTGATTTCGGGCACCAGGCCCAAGGCCGGGTCGAGCGCGAGCCGCAGCAACTGGAAGGTGCGGCCCTGCGGCAGGTTTTGCTGAAACTGTCCCGCCGCTGCCACCACTTTTTGCGGCGAGCCCGAATCGCGCAACAGCTTGAGCAGCAGTTGAATCGACTCCGCCAGCGGCACCAGGGTAGCGGCCCAACGCTGCAGGTCGGCCTGGCGCGACCCGGCGCTGCGGTGCTGCCAGGCGTAATAGGCCGGTAGATCAAACTCACAGGTGCCGCCCGGAATGCCGACGCGGCTGCGGATGCTCATCAGCCAGTCGTTCTCGGTCAGCGGTTGGCCCGCCTTGCCAGGTTGGGTGTTGAGGGTGGTAAAACAATTTTCCAGTTGCGCAATCACCTGCTCAAGCACGCTCGAGGCAATTGCCGGGTTGCCGCGAAACGCGGCCAGCGCCTGCTTTTGCTTATCCAGGTCTTTGAGCACGTCGGACTTGAGGTCGGCACGCGCGGCCACGTCCATCACTTCAAAAATGGTGGTCAGCGCAAAGTGGTGGTCCAGCGGCATTTCGCGTGCCATCAGTTCGGACAACCGCACAAACAGGTGCTCCAGCCGCAAGTAGGTGCGAATGCGTTCGTTAAAAGGGTATTCGTAAAGGATCACGCTGGTATTTCCCGTGGGCGAATCATAGCCCGAACAGGGGAGCCATCTGGCGCACTTGGCGCTCGAGCACGTCCAGGGCAATGCCGTCGTTAAACAGCACGTAGTCTGCCGCTTGCAGGCGCTGTGCGCGGCTGACCTGGGCGTCCACAATGCGGCGCACGGCCGCGCTGTCCAGGCCGCTGCGCAGCGTCACACGCTCCACCTGCGTTTGCACGCTGCAATCGACCACCAGCACGCGCTGCAGGCTCGCACGCCAGTGGCGTGACTCCACCAAGAGCGGGATGTCAAACACGATGCAGTGGCTGCCCGCGCGTTGGGCGTGTTCGGCCTGGCGCGCAATCTCTTGGCCCACCAGCGGGTGGACGATCGATTCAAGCCGTGCCTTGGCTGATGCATCGGCAAACACCAGGGCGCGCATCTGGTCGCGGTCCAGGGCGCGCTCCGGGGTGATAAAGGCCGACCCAAACGCCGCCTCCAGCGCGTCAATGGCCACACCATTGGCGGCGGTGGCGGCACGCGAGATGGCGTCTGCGTCAATCAGGGTGGCACCCAAGTGGGCAAGCATCTGCGCCACCGTGCTTTTGCCGCTGCCAATACCTCCGGTCAGACCTAACCTCAATGCCGTCATGATGATCAAAGGCCGATGATCTGCCGCAGTGCCGCAGACCCAACCAACAAGGTGGTGAGGCCCGCGCCGGCCAGAAAGGGGCCAAACGGAATGTAGCCACCCTCACGCAAACCGGTGCTGAACTTCATGGCAATGCCGACGATGGCACCAATGACCGACGAGAGCAAAATGATCGGAATCAGCGCCTGCCAGCCAAACCATGCGCCCAGCGCGCCCAGCAACTTGAAGTCGCCGTAGCCCATGCCTTCTTTGCCTGTGACCAGTTTGAACAGCCAGTACACCGACCACAACGACAGGTAGCCCGCCACCGCGCCCCACAGGGCCGAATGCAGGTCCACGCCGCTCCACTGCAGCTCTGCGGCCAGCAGCCCCAGCCACAACAGGGGCAGTGTCAGGTCGTCGGGCAAGAGCGTGGTGTCCCAGTCGATCAACGCCAGCGCCAGCAGCGTGGCCGAGAACGCGCACCACACCAGCGCAGATGCACTCAGGCCCCAGTGCAGTCCGCAAAAAAGAAACAAGGCACCGGTGGCCAGTTCCACTGCCGGGTAGCGCAGGCTGATGGGTGCCTTGCAACTGGCGCAGCGCCCGCGCAATGCCAGGTAACTGAGCACCGGAATGTTCTCGTACCAGGTGATGGCGTGGCCGCAGTGCGGGCAGCGTGAGCGTGGTATCGCCAGATTGAAGGGCTCTTGCGCGGGTGGCTCAGTGCCCGAGAGTTCGGCGCACTCCGCCGCCCACTGGCGCTCCAGCATCTTGGGCAGGCGGTAGATCACGACATTGAGAAAACTGCCAATCAGCAGACCCAGAATGCCAACGCCCAGCGCTTCAAAACCATGCACACCCATGGGGATCAAACGACCTGGCCGAGCTTGAAGATGGGCAGGTACATGGCGACCACAATGCCGCCAATCACCGTTCCCAAAATGACGATGATGATCGGCTCCATCAGGCTGGAAATGCCTGCCACCATGTCGTCCACCTCGGCCTCAAAGAAGTCGGCAGCCTTGCCCAGCATGTGGTCCACTGAACCCGATTCCTCGCCAATCGCGCACATTTGCAACACCATCGACGGGAACAGGTTGGCGTTGGTCATGGCCGTGGTCAGCGCCGTGCCGGTAGACACTTCCTGCTGGATCTTGATGGTGGCGTCTTCAAACACGCTGTTGCCAGCCGCACCACCCACCGAGTCCAGGGCTTCGACCAGCGGTACCCCGGCGGCAAACATGGTGGAGAGCGTGCGCGTCCAGCGCGCGATGCAGGATTTTTCGACCAGCACGCCAAAGATGGGGAGCTTGAGCATGATGCGGTCCATCACCTGCTGCATCTTCTTGTTGCGTTGCCAGGCCTGCATGAAGAAATAGACGCCGCCAAACAGGCCACCAAAGATCAGATACCAGAACTGGATGAAGAACTCGCTCATGGCAATCACCATCAGCGTAGGCGCGGGCAGTTCTCCGCCAAACGAGGTGAACACCTGTTTGAATGACGGAATCACAAAAATCATGATCACCGCCACCACCACAAAGGCGACGATCAGCACCGTGATCGGGTACATCAGGGCCGACTTGATCTTGGACTTGATGGCCTCGGTCTTTTCCATGTAGACCGCCAACCGGTCGAGCAACTGGTCCAGGATACCGGCCTGCTCGCCGGCTTCGACCAGGTTGCAGTAGAGGTTGTCGAAGTACAGCGGGAACTTGCGAAACGCGGTGCTTAGCGAGGTGCCGGTCTCGACATCGGTACGAATGTCGTTGAGCAGTTTGGTGACGCTGGGGTTGGGGTTGCCGCGCCCGACAATGTCAAACGCCTGCAGCAGCGGCACGCCGGCTTTCATCATGGTGGCCAGCTGGCGCGTGAAAATCGCCATGTCCTTGGGCTTGATCGACTTGCCCGAGCGCATTCTGCGCTTCTTGATCTTGGTCGGTGTGACGCCCTGGCGGCGCAGTGTGGCCTTGATCTGGTTTTCACCCGAGGCACGGATTTCCCCGCGCACCTGCTTGCCGTTGCGGTCTTTGCCTTCCCAGTCGAAAACGGCGTCCTTGGTCGCGGTACTTTTCGCAGTTGCCATGGCTTTGCCTGTGCCCTCGCTATTCGTTGGTCACGGCCAGAACTTCTTCCAGTGAAGTCAGCCCCAGTTTGACCTTGTTCAATCCCGATTGCCGCAACGAGCGTATGCCTTCGCGCTGCGCTTGTGCTGCGATGTCAGTGGCGCTGCCATCGTCCAGGATGATGCGTTGAATTGCGTCGCTGATCGGCATCACCTGGTAGATGCCAAGTCGGCCCTTGTAGCCGCCATTGCATTGCGAGCAGCCCACCGGGTGGTAGGTTTTCCAGGAACCGTCCAGATCGGCTTCGGAAAAACCGGCTTCGCGTAGCGCTTGGCGCGGTATCTCGACCGGCTTCTTGCAACTCGGGCACAAGCGCCGCGCCAGGCGCTGCGCCGTGATCAGGATCACGCTGGATGCAATGTTGAACGGTGCCACGCCCATGTTGCGCAAGCGTGTCAAGGTGGTGGGGGCGTCGTTGGTATGCAGGGTGGAGAGCACCAGGTGGCCGGTCTGGGCTGCCTTGATGGCGATGTCGGCAGTCTCGAGGTCGCGCACTTCGCCCACCATGATGATGTCGGGGTCTTGCCGCAGGAACGAGCGCAGGGCGGCAGCAAACGTCAGCCCCGCCTTTTCGTTCACATTGACCTGGTTGACGCCCGGCATATTGATTTCGGACGGGTCTTCGGCCGTGGCGATATTCACGCCCGGCTGGTTGAGCAGGTTCAAACAGGTGTAGAGCGACACCGTCTTGCCCGAGCCAGTGGGGCCGGTTACCAAAATCATGCCGTAGGGTCGTGCAATTGCCTTGAGCAGGCGCTCCTTTTCGTCGGCCTCGTAGCCCAGGGCGTCGATACCGAGCCGGGCGCTATTGGGGTCGAGGATACGGATCACGATCTTTTCGCCAAACAGGGTGGGCAGGGTGCTGACCCGAAAGTCGATGACGCGGTCCGGGCCGACCTTGAGCTTCATGCGGCCATCTTGCGGAATGCGCTTCTCGGAGATGTCCATGCGCGAAATTACCTTGATGCGCGAAGCCAGTTTGTCCTTGATGGCAATTGGAGGCGAGGCAATTTCGCGCAACTGCCCGTCGATGCGAAAGCGCACGCGGTAGGTGTGCTCGTAGGGCTCAAAGTGCAAGTCCGATGCCTGCATGCTGAAGGCGTCCATCAGCATCTTGTGCAAAAACCGCACCACCGGCGCGTCTTCCACCTCGGCCACGTTGGCTTGCGCGCTGTCCACGGCGGCTTCGGAAGCACCGATGTCGAACTCAAAGTCGGCACCGATGATGTCTTCCATGGTTTCGGTCGCCGTGGCCGAATGGGTTTCCACCAGTTTGGAGAGCTTGTCGTACTCGGCAATCACCCAGTCCACGCCCATCTGGGTCGAGAACTTGATACGTTCGGCGGCACGTTGGTCCGAGGGGTCGGCGGTGGCCACCATCAGCCGGTTGTTGCGTTTGCTCAGCACCACCACGCGGTAGGCCGTGCAGATCTTGCCGTCGAGCAAGCCCTTGGGCAGGCGCTGGGGGTCGATGGCGTCGAGGTCGAGCACCGGTACCGCATACGCTGCCGACAAGGTGTGGGCCAGATCAGTGGCCGAGACCGCGCCCGAGCCGACCAGTTCTGCGATAAAGCTGTTGCCGCTGCTCAGCGTCTTTTGGTAGATGTCTTCGGCGGCCTTCTGCCCCAACTTGCCCGCAGCCACCAGCGCGCGGCCCAGACCGGGCAGGGCAATTGCCGGAGAATCGCGTTGAATGGTGTCGGTAGCGGCCATGGGCTCTATTCGTCGATCGTTACAGGGAAACTCAGTGTCAGCGCTCAACCGCTGATTGACGGCTCTATGTACATCCAATGGCGCATCGGGGGCAGAGAATGCACCGCTTGCCGGTAGCTTAGCATGGACTGGATCAACTGTGCGGGTGCGCGCCGTCCGTTACCGCCTGTTACTTTCTCTGTGGTAGCCTTTGATATCTTCGTTTTCAGGAAATCGTTCCATGACCCCAGAACAGGACTGTGCGCCACCGACCATTGTCCCCGTCATCCTGTGCGGTGGCAGTGGCACACGCTTGTGGCCGCTGTCGCGCAAAGCCCTGCCCAAGCAGTTTGTCCCCCTGGTTGAGGGCAAGAGTTTGCTCACCCTGACGCTCGAGCGCGCTGCGCTCCTGGGCGCGCAATCGCTGATCGTCGCGGGCGAAGAGCACCGTTTTCTGGTGCAGGACGGTGCCAGCGCGGCCGGGGTCGAGTCCACCATCCTGCTCGAGCCCGTAGGGCGCAACACCGCAGCGGCGATGGCCGTGGCCGCGCTGAATGCACCAAGCGACGCACTGCTGCTGTTTTTGCCGTCGGACCACCACATTCCAGACGCAGCGGCGTTTGCCGCCACCATTCGCTCGGGTGTGGCCTCGGCCCAGGCGGGCGCGATTGTGACCTTTGGCGTGCAGCCAAGCTTTCCGAGCACGGCCTATGGGTATATCCAGTGTGGTGCGGCATTGCCGGGGCAGGGCGGGGCGCACGCGGTCCAGTGCTTTGTGGAGAAACCCGACAGCGCGCGCGCCCAGGCCATGCTGCTCGAAGGCGGCTATTTCTGGAACGCCGGCATCTTCCTGGTGCAGGCGTCCAGCCTGCTTGCCGCTTTGCAAACCCACGCGCCTGACATCCTGCAGGCGTGCCAGCGCGCGGTGGCGCAGCAGTCTAGCGACGGGGTGTTTCGCCGCCTCGACCCGGTGGCGTTTGCCGCCTGCCGCTCCGAGAGCATCGACTACGCCGTGATGGAGCATGCTGCCGATGTGGTGGTGCTGCCTTTTGCCTCGGCCTGGAGCGATGTGGGAAGCTGGAACGCCGTGGCCCAACTCAGCCCGGCCGACGCCCAGGGCAACCGCATCCACGGCCAGGGCCATGCCTTTGGCGCGCGCGACACCTACATCCACGCACCGCACCGCCCGGTGGTGGCGCTGGGCACCGAAAATCTTTTGATCATTGACACCGCCGACGCACTTCTGGTGGCCCACACCTCCCAGGCCGAGCAGGTCAAGACGGTGGTGAGCCAGCTCGAAGCGCTGGGCATTGCCCAGGCGCAGCAGCACCGGCGCGTGGCGCGCCCCTGGGGTGTGTACGACAGCATTGATGCGGGTGCGCGCTTTCAGGTCAAGCGCATCGTGGTCAAGCCCGGAGCGCGCCTGAGCCTGCAAAAGCATCACCACCGCGCCGAGCACTGGATCGTGGTCAGCGGCACGGCCGAAGTCACCAATGGCAATGAGGTCATGCTGCTGTCGGAAAACCAGAGCACCTACATCCCCTTGGGCCAGGTGCACCGCCTGGCCAACCCGGGCAAGGTGCCGCTCGAAATCATCGAGGTGCAGTCGGGCGCCTAC
This sequence comes from uncultured beta proteobacterium, assembly GCA_903863395.1. Lineage (GTDB taxonomy): Bacteria > Pseudomonadota > Gammaproteobacteria > Burkholderiales > Burkholderiaceae_C > Allorhodoferax. The sequence continues at coordinate 2,686 of CAIPBW010000470.1, read as the reverse complement.
CTGGGCGAGGACGACATCGTGCGCCTGGAAGACGCCTATGGGCGCTTGATCGAGCCTGCACCATGACCAAGGGAATGATTTTGGCGGCCGGTCAGGGCACGCGTGTGCGTCCGCTCACCAACGACATGCCCAAGCCCATGGTTCCGCTGCTGGGCAAGCCGGTGATGGAGTACCTGATTGAACACATGGCGCGCCACGGCGTGCGCCAGATCATGATCAACGTGGCCTACCACCACCACAAGATCGAGGAATATTTTGGCGATGGCAGGCACTGGGGCGTCGAAATCGGCTACTCGTTTGAAGGCGCGCTCGACCATGGCGACATCCTGCCCCGGCCCAAGGGCTCGGCCGGGGGTATGCGCCACATCCAGGACTTCTCCGGCTTTTTTGACGAAACCACCCTGGTGCTGTGCGGCGACGCGCTGATTGACCTGGACATTGGCGCCGCCGTGCGCGAGCACCGTGCCAAGGGTGCAGTGGCCAGCGTGGTGGCGCTGGAGGTGCCGCGCGAGCAGGTGCAAAGCTATGGCGTGGTGGTGGCCGACAAGAATGGCCGGGTGCAGTCGTTTCAGGAAAAGCCCCGTCCAGAGGAAGCGAAGTCGAACCTGGCCAGCACCGGCATCTACCTGTTTGAGCCCAGCGTCATTGACCTGATTCCGCGGGATTGCAATTTCGACATCGGCTCGCAACTCTTTCCGCTGCTGGTCGAGCAGGGCTTGCCGTTCTTTGTGCAAAACCGCTTCTTCAACTGGATCGACATTGGCCGCGTGAGCGACTACTGGTCGGTGCTGCAGCGCGTGCTCAAGGGCGAGGTGGCGCACATGAACATGCCCGGGCGCGAAGTACGCCCCGGCGTCTGGGTCGGGTTGAATACCCGCATCGACTGGGACCAGGTCAGCATCGAGGGGCCGGTGTACATCGGCGCGAGCGTGCGCATCGAGCCGGGTTGCCGCATCCAGGGCCCTACCTGGATTGGCCACGGCTGCCACTTACGCGCAGGTGCTACGGTGCGGCGCAGCGTGCTGTTTGAATACACTCGCATCGGGGCCGGGATGGAGTTTTCGGAGATGATTGTCTCGCCCGACTACTGTGTTGACCGCGAAGGCCATGCGGTGTACCGTGGCGACGATAGTTGCCTGCTGCGCTGGAGCGATGCGCGGGCCTGAGCCGCGCCCACCGGGTGCCTGTTTTCCAAGGAGTTGAGCCATGACGTTGTGGATGGTGCTGGCCGCGTTGGCCGTGGTCTGGGTGTGCGTGGCCTACTACCTGCGTGGAGCCGACCTCAGCGCCTTTGATGGCGACAAGCACCCAGCGGCCGCCGCCCACTGGCAGCGGTTTTCTGCCAGCCCCGAGAACCACGACGAGCAGCGCGCGGTGCTGACCTCGCTCCAAGGCATCAACACCGTGCTGCGCGGCACGCCACGGCGCAAACATCTGGGGCTGTTGCGCGCCTACATGGACAACCTGAGCGCTGACCGGGAGTTGAATGCCGAGTTCCGCAGCGTCGACGCTGGTGGTGTGGCCGCCGAGTGGGTGCTGGCCCCGGGCGCCGACAGTGCCCGGCGCACCCTGTACATCCACGGCGGTGCGTGGATCATGGGCAGCCCGCGCAGCCACCGCGTCATTACTGCCAAATTTTCGGAAATCACGGGTGGAGCGGTGCTGGCCATCGACTACCGCTTGATGCCCGAGCACACGCGCAAGGATGGCATTGCAGACTGCCGCAGCGCCTACCGCTGGATGCTCGACCACGGCCCGGGCGGTGCTGCACCGGCGCAGGCGCTGTTTGTGGCAGGGGACTCAGCCGGGGGCAACCTCACGCTGGCACTCATCGCCTGGATTCGCGACCAGGGCTTGCGCCAGGTCAACGCTGCCGTGGCGCTTTCACCTGCCACCGATGGCACCATGGGCAGCCCCAGCCTGCGAGCCAATTTGCACAGCGACGCCATGCTCGGTCCACTGTTTGGGCACCTGATCCGCGTGCCGCGCTCGGTGCTGCTGTGGGGCGGTTGGTTGCGCTCGCGCATTCGCCCCAGCCATCCGGATGTGTCGCCAGTGTTTGGTGACCTCTCTGGCCTGCCTCCGGTGCTGATTCACGCCAGCGCCGCCGAGATGCTGCTCGACGACAGCGTGCGCTACCTCAACAAGGCGCGTGCCGCTGGCTCGCCCGTGACTCTGCAGACTTGGGGCCAGATGGTGCACGTCTGGCACATCTTTTACCCTGCCATCACCCAAGCGCGCGAGGGCTTTGACGAAATCGCCAAATTTCTGGCGGCCGCCGCGCCACGTTCTTGACCACTGGGGAATTCAAGACACGGCTCCCGTCATCGGGAGGACTCAACCTCACCTCGTCATCGCGAGCCATCAACCTCACCGCGTCATCGCGAGCCATCAACCTCACCGCGTCATCGCGAGGCCGTCAGGCCGTGGCGATCCATGACTTCATGCCTGCATGGATTGCCGCGTCGCTTCGCTCCTCGCAATGACAGCCCTGTGCCGCGAGGCATCCCTTTCCGTCATCGCAAGGCCGCCCACCCCTCGTCATCGCGAGCCATCAACTTCACCGCGTCATCGCGAGCCATCAACTTCACCGCGTCATCGCGAGGCCGTCAGGCCGTGGCGATCCATGCCTTCATGCCTGCATGGACTGCCACACTGATTCTCATGACACCGGCTTGTCTTGGGT
>CAIPBW010000469.1 GCA_903863395.1 uncultured beta proteobacterium | reverse complement strand
GGCCGCCTTGAGCGCAATGCGAAACGCCTTGACGTGCTGTTCGACGCCACTGCCCAGACCAAAGCGGCCGGTGATGGTCTCGGTCTTGGGCTCGCGCATGCAAAAGATGATGCGGTCAAAGCCCATGGCGCGGTACATGGTTTCCAGAATCATGCGCAGCACATCACTGAGCTTGAAGTCTTCCACCATGGCGTTGGTAATGTCCTGAATACCGGCCGACAGGGTTTGCGCCACACGCTCGTCCCGAAGCGGCGTTGCCGTCTGCGTTGAACCGGTAGCATCTGCTTGGGCGTGCAACTCGAAGTTTCCAATGCCGGTATCACCCTCCGACTGGGGCACGTCCACTGTGTCCTCGCTCGAACCAAGCAAGCGCGCCGCATCCGACCCCTTGACCACCCGGATTTCCATGGCCGCCGCCAACTCGGTGAGCTTGTGCCGCGCCCGAGCGGTGGCTGCCTGCAGGCTACTCGCACCGCCGCCCACCGCCTGCGCGTACTTGCGCTGAATCTGGCTGATCTGTGCGTCGGCCTCCTTGGGTTCGGTGTGCAGCAGCACATCGGCAATTTCGTTGGCGGCCAGCGCAATCCAGCGCAGGCGCTCGCCAAAGTCGCCGGGCTCCCTGGCCGGGGGCGCACCTACCGGCTTGCGCATGCAGCGCTGGATGCCCGCAGGCAGTCCCCAGGCCTTGGCGATGCCCAGGCCGAGTTCTTCAAAGCTCAGTCCCAGCACACGCACGGCGGCGGCACTCTCCTCCAGCGGGTCGCGCCGTGCCCGCACCAGGCTGCGGATCTGACCCGCCTCCTCGGGAAAATAGTATTGCACCAGCAAGCGCCCCAGGTTCTGGAACATGGTGCCGATAAAGGCTTCTTCGCTCTCGCGCACCACCGGACAGAGTTCGGCACCGATCGACGCGGCCATCAGGGAACGCAGGAATTCCTCTTTCAGCAACTCAGCCTGCGCCTTGTCCTGCATGTGCTCAAGCAGCACCAGGCTCAGGGCCATGTTGCGGATGCCGTTAAAGCCCACCAGCGTCACCGCCCGCGACACCGTGCTGATAGAGCCGCCGCGCGCATAGTGCGCGCTGTTGACCAGGCGCAGCAGTTTGTTGGTGAGCGCCACGTCCTTGAGGATTTCGTTGGTGACGCTGTTGACGCTTTCGGTCTCCGACGTCGCCATGCTCTGGATGCGCACAATCGACTCCGACAGCGCCGGAAAATCGCTCTTGTGGCGCATGCGGCGCAGCAAAAACTCGAGCGTGCTGCGGCTGCCGCTCTGAGCCGACCCATCGGCCGACGCACTGGAGAGACCTTGGGACCAGGCCTGCAGTTCGCTCTGGAAGGCGCGTGCGCTGGCAAAGCGCTGGCTCGGGTCGCGCGCAATGGCGCGGTTGACAATGGAGCGCAGCCGGTCGTCCACATCTTCGGCCAGATTGGCTGGCAGCACCAACTGCTCGTGCATGACGCGGTACAGCGCGCGATGCGGGTCGCGCTCGGTGATGAGGGCGTGCCCGCACAGCAACTCGCACAGCACCAACCCGGCCGAGAAGATGTCCATCGACACGGTGGGTGCCTGGCCGTTAGCAGCTTCGGGGGCGATGTAGCCGATGGTGCCCACGGTCGAAGCGGTAGGGTCCGTGCGCGCCAAGTCCTGGATGCGCGCCGCAATGCCAAAGTCCATCACCCGCGCGCAGCCAGACGCATCCACCAGAATATTCGAGGGCTTAAGGTCGCGGTGCACCACACCCGCAGCGTGGGCCACGGCCACGGCGTCGAGCACGTCGACCATCAGCGCCACCGCTTCCACAGCGGGCAGCGCGGCGCGCGCCTTGATGACCTGGTCAAGCGTCTGACCGGCAACGTACTCGAACACCAGATAGAGCTGGCGCTCCTGGATGTCGGCCTCGTACACCGGAACGATATTGGGGTGTGTTACGCGTCCGACGCTGCGCGCCTCCTGCAACCATTGCGCCACGGCCTGATCGTCGGAAGCTGCGCCCATGCGCATGAGCTTGATCGCCACCTCGCGCTCCATGCGCGGGTCAAACGCCAGCCAGACGGTCGATTGCGCGCCCTGCCCGAGCATCTTGCGCAGTTCAAAGCGGCCCAGGCTGGAACCCGCGCGCAAGGCGGCGGCACCCCGGGAAGCGTTGCCTGCGGCAACGGATGGAAGGTCGGCCATGGTGAGTCAGAACGCGCTAGGCAATGCAATAAGTGGCAACGTGGCAAGTATGGCATTGGGAGGTACTAAAACAACTTTTCAAACACCCCTCGAAGGTGGTACATTTTTGTAACAGTGTGTCAATCCGAACCGATTACCATTACCTGCCCCACACATCCCGCGCAAAATCCCCTTCCGTGTTCAATACTTCACTTTCCTGCCATGCCACAAGCTGAATCCCGTCTCAACAAGATTCTGGTGGTTGACGACGATGCTCGCATTCGCGATCTGCTGCGCCGTTACCTGACCCAGGAGGGTTTTGACGTCCTGCTGGCCGAGGACGGCAAGTCGCTCAACCGCATCATGCAGCGCGAAACTGCCGACCTGATGGTGCTCGACCTGATGATGCCCGGCGAAGACGGCTTGTCGATTTGCCGACGCCTGCGCGCGGCCAAGGAAGCCATTCCGATCATCATGCTCACCGCCAAGGGCGAAGACGTAGACCGCATCGTGGGCCTGGAAGTGGGTGCCGATGACTATCTGGGCAAGCCCTTCAACCCGCGCGAGTTGCTGGCGCGCATCCACGCGGTGCTGCGCCGCCGTCCCACGCTGGAGGTGCCCGGCGCGCCATCCACCGAAAACGAAAAGGCAAGCTTTGGCGCTTTCACCTTCGACCTGGCGGCGCGCACGCTGCACAAGGGCGGCGAAGAATTGCCCTTGACCACTGGCGAATTTGCCATGCTCAAGGCGCTGGTGCGCCATCCGCGCCTGCCGCTGTCGCGCGAGCGGTTGGCGCAGTTGTCACGCGGGCGTGAATTTGAGCCCTTTGACCGCAGCCTGGACGTGCAGATCTCGCGTTTGCGCAAGCTGATCGAAATTGACCCCACCTCGCCACGGCTGATCCAGACTGTGTGGGGCGTCGGTTATGTTTTTGTTCCGGACGACGCCACGTAGCCCAGGAACCACTGAACGTTGACGCCGACCCAATTCCACGACTTTGAAAGCAACGCCGCCCAGCCGTTGTTGGGCGCGGAGGAAACGGCTGAGCCGGGTCGGCGTTTCACCCTGAGCCTGTTCTGGCGCACCTTTTTTTTGCTCAGCCTGCTGCTGCTGGGCAGCATGCTGGGCTGGATGCAGACGCTCAACTCGATGCAGTCCGAAGCCCACTCCATGGAGACCGCGCAGGAGTTGGCGGCCCAGGTGGGCCTGTGCCGCGCGGCGCTGGTCCACGCCAACGCGCAGGAGCGCGACAAACTGCTGCAGTTCATGCGCGATGAACAAGGCGTCTCGATCCTGCCGCGCACATCAGCCGACCAATACGCACCTCTGGGCAAGGAACAGGGTGGCCAGACGGTCACCGACGAGGTGGTGCGCCGCCTGGGGCCGGGCACGCTGGTAGCGGGCAGTGTGAACAACCGCCCGGGCCTGTGGGTCAGCTTTGCCATCGACCAAACCCCCTACTGGCTGGTGACCGGCCACGCCAGTTTCAACCCGGTGGGCCAGACCACCTGGTTGCTGTGGCTGGTGGTGGCCAGCGCCATTTCGCTCTCGGGCGCAGCGCTGATTGCGCGCTTTATCAACAGCCCGCTCAAAGACCTGTCCCAGGCCGCGAGCCGGGTGCGCGAGGGCCGCTTCGAGGTCAGCCGCCTCAACGAGAGCGTGCCCACCAGCGAAATCCGCGACGTCAACATCGGCTTTAACCGCATGGCACAGGAATTGGCCAAGGTCGAGCAGGACCGCGCGGTGATGCTGGCAGGTATTTCGCACGATCTGCGTACGCCCTTGGCGCGCCTGCGCCTGGAAACCGAAATGAGCGTGGCCGACGCCGATGCACGCGCACACATGGTGGCCGACATCGTGCAGTTGGACTCCATCATCGACAAGTTTCTGGACTACGCCCGCCCGGGCAAGAGCGAGCCCGACGCCATTTTGCTCAACGACGTGATCGACGCCTGCATTTACGCCTTCAAGGACAAACCCGATGTCGAACTCAAGCTGCGGCTGGAGCCCGAACTGCTGGTACACGCCGACGAGGTGGAACTGGGCCGGATCATCTCCAACCTGCTGGAAAACGCGCGCCGCTACGGCAAATCGGTGGACACCGGCATTGCGCGCATCGACATTGCTGCCGTGGCACGCGACAAATGGGTGCTGATCAAAATCCGCGACCACGGCATTGGCGTGGCACTAGACCAGTTGCCGTACCTGACCCAGCCGTTCTACCGGGGCGAAGCGGCTCGCACGGCTGCCAATGGCGCGGGCCTGGGGTTGGCGATTGTGGAAAAGACCGTGCGCCTGATGGGCGGTGCCTTCGTCATCACCAACGCCGGCACCGGCGGCCTGTCAGCCAATATCCGGCTACGCCTGGCGCAACGCAACACCAGCCTGTCAGGCTGAGGGTACAAACAGCAACGCCACGGCGCGCGCTTCGATGGCCATGCTGTGGCCTACCGGCCCCATGCGCTCGGCGGTCTTGGCCTTCACATTTACCTGCCCCACATCGAGATGCAGCACCTGGGCGATGCGCTCGCGCATGGCCATGATGTGCGGTGCCATGCGCGGTGCCTGGGCCACTATGGTGCTGTCGATATTGCCAATCTCATACCCCTTGGCGCGCACCAGCGAAGCTGCCTCGGCCAGCAGCACGGTGGAGTCGGCTCCGGCAAACCGGGCGTTGGTGTCGGGAAAATGCGTGCCAATATCGCCCAGCGCCGCCGCACCCAAGAGCGCGTCGGTAATGGCGTGCAGCAGCGCATCGGCGTCGGAGTGTCCGAGCAGGCCCCGCTCGTGCGGAATCTGGACGCCGCCCAAAATCAGTTTGCGCCCGTCCACCAACGCGTGAATGTCCCAGCCTTCGCCAATGCGTAAATTCATGTGCTTGTGTCCATGCAAATGGCCGGACATTCCTCGGTTGTTGATCGTTTCGAAATCCAAAACCCTGCATTCGTTGTCGCGAAGTCTCGCTCCTTCGTCATCGCAAGGCACTTCCCTCGCTTCGTCATCGCAGGTCCTCCCCCTTCGTCATCGCGAGGCCGGCAGGCCGTGGCGATCCATGACTTCTTGCCTACATGGATTGCCGCGATTATCGCCATTTGCGTTTCGCTGCACGGGCATCCCTATTTGCGCTGTGCGGCACTGGCACGCGCCTGCAGAATCGCCTGCGCCAGGGCAAAGTCCTGCGGGTAGGTGACCTTGAAGTTTTGTGCGCTGCCTTCGACCAGCAAGGGGCACTGGCCACTGTGTTCGATCGCGCTGGACTCGTCGGTGACGGCGTCGCCTGCCTGGCGCAAGGCGTCCATCAGCGCTCCCAGACGAAACATCTGCGGTGTTTGCGCCAGCCACTTGTCGGCGCGCTCCAGCGTCTGCGCCACCCGGCCTGCGTGCGCGCGCTTGAGCGTGTCGGGCAGTTGCAGGGCCAGCAACCCGCCCACGGCGTCGTGCTGGCAGGCGTCGATCAGCGCGTCAATCTGTGCGCTCTCAATCAGGCAGCGCGCAGCGTCGTGTACCAGCACCCAGTCGTTCGTATCCGCGCCCCGGTCCCGCAAGGCTTGCAAGCCGTTGAACACGCTCTGTGCCCGCGTGGCACCGCCGCACGCAGCCACCATCACGGCAGGATCGGCAGCGGCAAAAAAATCGTCACCGGCGGCCACCACCACCAGCGTTGCCGCCAGTCGCTGCACACCGTCGAAGGCCGCAAGCGTGTGCAGCACCATGGGGCGACCGGCCACCGTCTGGTATTGCTTGGGGCCTTCCTGGCCTGCGCGCGAGCCGCTACCGGCGCAGGGAATTACCGCCCAGAAACGGGTGCTGGGCGAGGACAGTTCGGGTGCGTTGGGGGGCATGGACAAGCTCATGGTGCAGGGCCCATTCTAAAATCAAGCGATTCATGGATTTACCCAAACTACAGATTGGCAAGCGTTTCACGCTGCCGCGCCCCACCGGATCGTCCGACGCCATGCTCCTGGCCCGCCTGGGCGAGCGCGAAAAATCCACCCTCAAGCCGATGCTGGTGGTCACCGCCGACGCCAGCGACGCGCAGCGCCTGATCGACGAAATCGGCTTCTTTGCCCCGGCCCTGCGCTGTGCCCTGTTCCCCGACTGGGAGACGCTGCCCTACGACACGTTCTCGCCGCACCAGGACCTGATCAGCGAACGGCTGGCCACGCTGTGGCGCATCTCGCAGCGCAAGCGCGACACCGGGGCCGATGTGGTGATTGTCCCGGCCACCACCGCCTTGTACCGGTTGGCGCCGCCGGCCTTTCTGGCAGGCTACACGTTTGAGTTCAAGACGCGCCAGCGCCTGGACGAAGCCCAGCTCAAGGCGCAGCTCACGCTGGCCGGTTACAGCCACGTGACCCAGGTGGTCAGCCCCGGCGAGTACGCCGTGCGCGGTGGCCTGATTGACCTGTTTCCCATGGGCAGCCCCGTGCCCTACCGGGTGGACCTGTTTGACGACGAGATCGACAGCATCCGCACTTTCGACCCCGACAGCCAGCGCAGCCTGTATCCGGTACCCGAAGTGCGGCTGCTGCCCGGGCGAGAGTTTCCGATGGATGAGCCGGCGCGCGCGCGCTTTCGCAGCCGTTGGCGCGAACTGCTCGAAGGCGACCCGACCAAGAGCCGCATCTACAAGGACATGGGCGCGGGTGTGGCCACGGCGGGCATCGAGTACTACCTGCCGCTGTTTTTTGAGGACACGGCCAGCGTTTTTGACTACCTCGGTGCCGACGCCACCGTGGTGCTGCACGGCGACCTGGAAGCCTCTTTTGGGCGCTTTTGGCAAGACACGCGCGAGCGCTATCGGCTGGTGCAAGGCGACCCCGAGCGCCCGGTGCTGCCACCTGCATCGCTGTTTCTGAGCGCCGAGCAGTTTTTTGCCAGCGCCAATGCGCATGCGCAACTGGCGCTGCGGCACACCGCCGAGCAAGCGGCCTCGCCCTATGCCGAAATCGAGGCCCTGCCCCCACTGGCAGTGCTGCGCGGCAGCGACGACCCGCTGGCCCGCCTCAAAGCCCATGCCAGCAGCAGCGCCCAGCGCATTCTGGTGCTGGCCGAGAGCAATGGGCGGCGCGAAAGTCTGCTCGACTTTCTGCGCAATGCGGGCATCAGCCCGGTGGTGTTTGACACGCTGCAGGAATTCATC
>CAIPBW010000468.1 GCA_903863395.1 uncultured beta proteobacterium | reverse complement strand
ATTGAGTTCGTATTAAGCGCGCACTTCCCTGCGCCGTATTTCCATCGCGACAGCACAACGCTGCCCGCTACCGAATTGGTAGCAATTACAGTACCGGCGCAACGCGCAGGGGGATGGTCACTGGTCCGTCGTTGACCAGTTCGACCTGCATATCAGCGGCAAACACGCCGGTTTGCACTACCGGGTGGGCGGCCCGTGCCTTGGCCACAAAGTGCTCGTAGAGCCTGCGGCCATCGGCGGGCGCGGCCGCGTTGGTAAAGCTCGGGCGGTTGCCGCCCGAGGTGTCTGCCGCCAAGGTGAACTGGCTCACGATCAGCAATCCGCCCTGGGTGCCTGCGCCGTCCAGGTCTTGCACGCTCAGGTTCATCTTGCCCTGGGCGTCGCTGAAGATGCGCAGTTTCAAGAGTTTGGCCAGCAGTTTGTCGGCCTGGGCCTCGGTGTCGCCCTGCTCGGCGCACACCAGCACCAGCAGACCCGCACCAATCTGGCCGGTGGTCGCGCCGTCCACCACGACGCGCGCCCTGCTGACGCGCTGCACCAGTGCCAGCATGGTTCAGTGCCCGCCGATGGTAAAGAGTAGCGTCATGCCAGGGTAACGCGCGCAAACTTGCGTTTGCCAACCTGCAGCACGTAGGTGCCCGCGCCCAGCTTGAGGCCCTTGTCGCTGACCACGCTGGAGTCCACGCGCACGCCGCCACCGTCGATCAGGCGGTTGCCCTCGCCGCTGGAAGCTGCCAGCCCGGCAGATTTAAGCAACGCTGCGATGCCCAGCGGCGCGCCGCCCTGGCCCAACGGCAGGCTGAGTTCGGCAACCTCGTCGGGGATGCCGCCCTTGCTGCGGTTGATGAAGTCCTGTTCCGCCGCATCGGCCGCAGCCGCAGAGTGAAAGCGCGCCGTGATTTCCTTGGCCAGCGCCACCTTGGCGTCCTTGGGGTTGCGCCCGGCGTCCACCTCGGCCTTGAGCGCGGCAATGGCGGCCTCGCTCTGGAAACTCAGCAGCGTGTACCAGCGCCACATCAGCACATCCGAAATGCTCAGGCACTTGGCAAACATGGTGTTGGGGTCTTCGGAGATGCCGATGTAGTTGTTCTTGCTCTTGCTCATCTTCTCGACGCCGTCCAGGCCTTCGAGCAGCGGCATGGTCAGAATGCATTGCGACTCCTGGCCATATTCGGCCTGCAACTGGCGCCCCACCAGCAGGTTGAACTTCTGGTCGGTGCCGCCCAACTCCAGGTCGCTGTGCAGCGCCACGCTGTCGTAGCCCTGCATCAGCGGGTACAAAAACTCATGCACGCTGATCGACTGGCCGGCCTTGAAGCGGTCGTGAAAATCGTTGCGCTCCATCATGCGCGCCACGGTGTAGCGCGAGGCCAGTTGGATCATGCCGCGCGCGCCCAGGGGGTCGCTCCACTCGCTGTTGTAGCGGATTTCGGTCTTGGACGGATCGAGCACCAGGCTGGCTTGCTTGTAGTAGGTCTGGGCGTTGGCTTCGATCTGCTCACGGGTCAGCGGCGGGCGCGTGCTGTTGCGCCCGGACGGGTCGCCAATCATGGTGGTGAAGTCGCCAATCAGGAAGATCACCGTGTGGCCCAGGTCCTGCAACTGGCGCATCTTGTTGAGCACCACGGTGTGGCCGATGTGGATGTCGGGCGCAGTGGGGTCCAGGCCGAGCTTGATGCGCAGCGGCTTGCCGGTAACCTCCGAGCGCGCCAGTTTCTTGACCCACTCGTCCTGCGGGATCAGTTCTTCACAGCCGCGCAGGGTCACGGCCAGCGCCTCGCGGACACGGTCGGTCATCACGGGCAGAGCACTTGTAGCTTGATTCATAAGGGTTTTTCAGGAGGTGGGATGGTGTGGAGCAGGTATACTTCGGGCTCCCCACGGCGGTGTCCCGGGATTCAAGACTGGATTCTAGTCGCCCGATGCCCCCACCCGTGAGACCACGGAGCCTCTCATTTGAAAACCGGATTCGTTCAAGCGTATGCGGCACGCGTTGCCAAATTCGCGCAGCAAAACCCCCTGCACGTCGCGGCGCTGGTAGCCGCCATGCTGCTCGGCGGTGCCGGTGCGAGCTACGCCGTGGGAACGCTGGCCAACGATGTCTCCAACATCCCCAGCAACACCGTGGTGCAGGCGGTAGAACCCCTGTCCCTGCAAACACAAACCGCGCTGATCGAAACCCAGGCGTTGCGCCTGTACCGCTCGGACGTTTCGCGCTCGACCGACAGCGCCGAATCGCTGCTCACGCGCGTGGGCGTGTTCGACACCCAGGCCGCCGCCTTTATGCGCAGCAACCCGCTGGTGCAACAAACGCTCCTGGGGCGCGGTGGACGCAACCTCACGGTCGAAGCCAGTGAAGACAACCGCCTGCTGCAACTCAGCGCGCGCTGGAGCCCGGACGATGATGGCAACTTCAAGCGCCTGAGCGTCGAGCGCACGACCACAGGTTTTGAGGCGCGCATTGCAGCGCTGCCGCTAAGCGCCAACACCCGTTTGGCCAGCGGTACCATCCAATCCTCCCTTTTTGCCGCCACCGATGAGGCCCACATCCCCGACGCCGTGGCAACGCAGTTGGCCGAAATCTTCTCGGGCGACATTGATTTCCACCGCGCGCTGCGCAAGGGCGATCGCTTTTCGGTGGTGTATGAAGCCCTCGAAGGCGACGGCGAAGCGCTGCGCTCGGGCCGCGTGCTGAGCGCCGAATTTGTCAACGCCGGTAAAACCTACCAAGCGATGTGGTTCCAGGAGCCCCCAGCCGGTGTCAGCAGCGCCAGCCGCGCCCCGTCCAAGGGCGGTTACTACACCCTCGGCGGCACCAGCCTGCGCCGCGCGTTTCTGGCGGCTCCGCTGGAGTTTTCGCGCGTGACCAGCGGCTTCAAGATGCGCCTGCACCCGATTTTGCAAACCCTGCGCGCGCACCAGGGCGTGGACTACGGCGCTCCCACCGGCACGCCGGTGCGCACGGTGGGTGACGGCGCGGTCGAATTTGCCGGCGTGCAAAACGGTTTTGGCAACGTGGTCATCGTCAAGCACGGCAACGGCAACGCCACGGTCTATGCCCACCTGAGCCGCATCCAGGTGCGCTCGGGCCAGCGCGTCAACCAGGGTCAGTACGTGGGCGCCGTCGGCCAGACTGGCTGGGCCACCGGACCGCACCTGCACTTCGAGTTCCGGGTCAATGGCGTGCACCGTGACCCGCTCACCCTGGCCAGCCGCAGCGAAGCCACACCGGTACCTGCTGCAGCCCGGCCCGCCTTCGCCCGCGCAGCCGGCTTGGTACGCCAGCAGTTGGCCGCAGCCGCGCAACTGCAAGCCACCAACACCCAATAGGTCGCTCCAGGCTCGACGCCCGTGTCGGATCTGTACATTGGCCTGATGTCGGGCACCTCGCTCGATGGTGTGGACGCCGTTGTGGCCGATTTTTCCACCCCCCGCCCCACCGTTCTGGGCCACAGCAGCGCCGCCTTGCCCAGCGCGCTGCGCGCTGAATTGCTGGCGCTGAACACGTCGGGCACCGACGAACTGCACCGCGCCGCCCTGGCCGCCAACGCCCTGGTACGCCTGTACGCGCGCCAGGTGCAGGCCCTGCTTGCGCAATGCGACTTGGACGCGTCGCAAGTGCGCGCACTCGGTGCCCACGGCCAAACCGTGCGCCACCGCCCGCAGGAGTTTGACGGCACGGGCTACACGCTGCAATTGAACAACCCGGCCCTGCTGGCCGAACTGTGCGGCATCGACGTGGTGGCAGACTTTCGCAGTCGCGACGTGGCCGCCGGTGGCCAGGGCGCGCCTTTGGTGCCGCCGTTTCACCGTGCGTTTTTTGGTGACCCGGCCCAGGTGCTAGGGGTGCTCAACATCGGCGGCATTGCCAACCTCACGGTGCTCGACCCGCAGCAGCAAGACCTGATCGGCTTTGATTGTGGCCCCGGCAACGCGCTCATGGACGCCTGGTGCCTGGCACACACCGGCCAGCCGTTTGACGAATCGGGCCGTTGGGCTGCACAGGGCATGGTGGATGGAACGCTGCTTGAGCACATGCTGGCCAACGCCTACTTTGCCCTGCCGCCACCCAAGAGTACCGGGCGCGACCTGTTCAACCCGGCTTGGCTGGCCGCGCAACGCCCGCGCGTGGACTCGCTGGCCCCGGCAGATGTTCAGGCCACGCTGGCCGAGCTCACGGCGCGAAGTTGCGCGCTCAGCGTGCAAAGCGCCGCGCCTGAATGCAAGAGCCTGTATGTGTGTGGGGGAGGTGCCTACAACCAGCACCTGATGGAGCGCCTGCAGGTGGCGCTGCCGCAGTGTCAGGTGTTGTCAACCCTGGCCGCCGGTCTGCCGCCGCTGCAGGTCGAGGCCTGCGCCTTTGCCTGGTTGGCACGGCAAACCGTGCGCGGTGAAACATCCAGCGTCACAAGCGTGACCGGTGCCCGGGGCGGGCGGATACTGGGTGCCATTTACCGCGCCTGAATCGGCGCGGATGTGAGTACTTCAGACCGAGAACGACGAGCCGCAGCCGCAGGTGGTGGTGGCGTTGGGGTTCTTGATGACGAACTGCGCGCCTTGCAGATCTTCCTTGTAGTCGATTTCGGCACCGACCAGGTACTGGTAGCTCATGGCGTCGATCAGCAGCGACACACCGTTCTTGGTCATGGTGGTGTCGTCTTCGTTGGTGATTTCATCGAAGGTGAAGCCGTACTGGAAGCCCGAGCAACCACCGCCCTGCACAAAGACGCGCAGCTTGAGGTCGGGATTGCCTTCTTCGGCGATCAGGTCGGCCACCTTGGCGGCGGCGCTGTCGGTAAACAAGATGGGGGCGGGCATTTCTGCCTCAATAGTTTCAGCCACTGCGCTCATGGGGATCTCCGGTCAATTCAACAATACGGCTAATAGTACACAAATTCAGTCGGGAAATCTCTCACAGGTTGTTTGCCGCCAATTTGAGTGTGGGCTTTGCCTCGTCACCCAGAAGCGGGCGCAACTGCCCGGTGATCAGTGCGCCCTGGTGCATCTCCAGCGCGGCGTACTGCACGTCGCCTTCAATCCGCGCCTTGGGCTGCAACTCAAGCATCAGGCGGGCGTGCACCGGTCCCTTGACGCTGCCGTTGACGACGATGTGGTCGGCGCAGATGGCACCCACAATGTGGGCCGACTCCGACACCACCAGCAGACTGGTATCGCCGTCCTTGGCGTTCACGTCACCCACCACCTCGCCATCGACGCGCAGGCCCTCGGTAAACGTGATGTTTCCGCAGATCTGGCTGCCGTCGGCAATCAGGCTCTTGATCGGTGGCTGCTTCTTCTTGTTGAACATGTTGTCTCCTCGTTGCATGACTACAGCTTGACGGACTGTGTTGCCTTGACCGCCGCGCCGTCCAAAACCCTGGCGGTGATGCCCTTGACCACCACCTGCGCGGGCACTTCAAACTCGCCCGCCACCCGTCCGTATTGGCGCACCCGAATCGCCTGCGGCCCCTGGGGCAACGCGGCCGACCAGGGCTTGCCACTCTGCGTTCCGTTCAATGACAGGTCTAGTTGGCCATTGAATTCCTGCGCGTTCTTGCTCGCCTGAATCACCAGGACCTGCCATTTTACGGTGTTGCCATTGTGCAATTCCGCCTGCAGGCCGCGGATCGATACGCCTTCGCCCGCCCCCGCAGGGATGAGCTTTTCAAAAAAGCCCAGGTCATCGCGCAAGGTCTGGTTGTCGGTTTCCAACTGCTTGATCTGCGTGAGCATGCGCTCCTGGGACGACTTCTCGGTGGTCAGCAGCGTGCCAGCGGTATTGGCCACCGACTGCGCCTGGTCGCGCGCCTCCTTGACCTCGGCCAACTCGGCACGCACGGTGCCCAGTTCGGCGCGCAGGCGCACCAGCTCTTCCTTGGTGCCGCCATCCAGCCCCGCAATGTCCTTGCCAAACTCGAACGCCCACAGGCCAATGGCCGCGCAAAAGCCCAAAACGATGGCCGCCACGGCCCAGCGCAAGGGCCAGGCCAACGAGCTGCGCACAGCCATGCGCGGGGCACTGATGGTCAGGCGCCGACGGAGCAAGCGAAATCGCATGGGTTGTCCAAATAGAAAAGCCGCCCCAAGCATAGCCGGGACGGCCCTTTTCGAGAAGCGAAATCGACTTAACGCTTGGAGAACTGCTTGCGACGGCGTGCGCCGTGCAGGCCGACCTTCTTGCGCTCGACTTCACGCGCATCGCGCGTCACGAAGCCGGCCTGGCTCAAGGCGGGCTTGAGCGTTGCGTCATAGTCGATGAGCGCGCGGGTAATACCGTGGCGCACTGCACCGGCCTGGCCGGACTCGCCACCACCGGCTACGTTGACCATGATGTCAAACGTTTCGGCGTGGTTGGTCAGCATCAGGGGCTGTTTGCAGATCATGATCGAGGTAGCACGTCCAAAGAAATTCTGGATGTCCTTGCCATTGACCACGATTTGGCCGGAGCCTTTTTTCAGAAACACGCGGGCGACGCTGGATTTGCGACGGCCGGTGCCATTGTTCCATTCACCGATCATTGGGCCGCCTCCCTCTTGGTTGCGTTAGCAGAAATGCCTGCGATTTCCAGTACCTTGGGCTGCTGGGCGGTATGCGGGTGCTCGGCACCGCCATAGACCTTGAGCTTCTTGATCATGGCGTAACCCAGGGGGCCCTTGGGCAACATGCCCTTGACGGCCTTTTCCAGGGCACGGCCAGGATGCTTGGCCTGCATGTCGCGGAAGTTGGTGGAGGTAATGCCGCCGGGATAACCCGAGTGACGGTAGTACACCTTGTCCAGGGGCTTGGCACCTGTGACACGCAGATGGGCTGCGTTGATGACGACAATGAAGTCGCCGGTATCGACGTGAGGCGTGTAAATGGCCTTGTGTTTGCCGCGCAAACGGAGAGCAACTTCGCTGGCTACTCGTCCGAGGACCTTGTCGGTCGCGTCAATCACAAACCACTCGTGCACGACCTCAGCGGGTTTTGCGCTGAAAGTTGACATGAGTTTTCTCTTTTCAAGAGGGTTTGGCGGGCTCTTTTCCACGGTCGGCGTTCCTCTGACGGGAATCTCTTAGGTGGGTTGAATGCTTCGCCGCGGAACCACACAAGCGCTGCGAAGCCCGCCATTATAGGGTATAGGGCGCAAACGCCTAGCCACCGCCGCTGCCCGGGCGGTTACCATTGGTGCATGTTCAGTTATCGCCACGCCTTTCACGCCGGAAACCACGCCGACGTACTCAAACACCTGGTCCTGCTCGCGGTGCTGCGCCACCTGACGCAAAAGGACACGGCTCTCACCGTGTTTGACACCCACGCCGGCGCGGGCCTGTACCGGCTCGACGGCGACTACGCCCAAACCAGCGCCGAAGCGGCAGAAGGTTTTCTGAAACTGGTTGCAAGCCCCTTGCCGCAGCCGTTGGCCCCGGCGCTGCAGGACTATCTGGAGATGGTGGCGGGCTTTAACACTGCAGGCAGTCACAAGATCTACCCGGGCTCGCCCTTCATCATTGCGCGCCAACTGCGCGATCGCGACAAGCTCAAGTTGTTTGAATTGCACCCCACCGACAGCAAGACCCTGAGCGCCAACATCGCCCAGCTTGAAGCGGGCCGCCAGATCGCGATGCTGCGCGAGGACGGGTTTGAAGGGCTCAAGAAATTCTTGCCGCCGCCCTCGCGCCGCGCGCTGGTGCTGTGCGATCCCAGCTACGAACTCAAAAGCGACTATGGCCGTGTGGCCGACATGGTGGCCGACTCCCTGCAGCGCTTTGCTACGGGGTGTTACGCGGTCTGGTACCCGATCATCCCGCGCCCCGAGGCGCACGACCTGCCCAAGAAGCTCAAGACCCTGGCCAACAAGGCCGGCAAAAGCTGGTTGGGCGCGACGCTGACCATCAAGTCAAGCAAGCTGCAGAAGGACGACGCGGGCGACGTGGTCCGCCCGGGCCTGCCCGCCAGCGGCATGTTCATCATCAACCCGCCGCACACACTCAAGGCGGCGCTGGCGCTGGCGCTGCCGCAACTGGTGCCCCTGCTCAAGCAGGACACGCACGCGGCGTTCACGCTCGAGTCAGGCGGCTGACAGCCCCAGGCGCTCGCACACTGCGAGTACGGCCACGCTCTGGTTCATGGTGTAAAAGTGCAGGGCCGGTGCACCACCGGCGCGCAACTGTTCGCACAGGCTGCTCACCACGTCCAGGCCAAAGGCCTTGATCGACGCCGAGTCGTCGCCAAAACTCTGCAGCCGCAAGCGGATCCAGCGCGGAATCTCGGCACCGCACGCGTCAGAGAAACGCATCAACTGGGTGGAACTGGTAATGGGCATGATGCCCGGCACGACCGGCACGTTCAGGCCAAGCGCATCAAGTTCTTCAACAAAGCGGAAGTAGGCGTCGGGGTTGTAGAAATACTGGGTGATGGCCGAATTGGCCCCAGCGCGGATCTTGGTGGCAAAGGCCTGCAAGTCACTCTCGGGCGAGCGCGCCTGCGGATGCACCTCGGGGTAGGCCGCCACCTCGAGGTGGAAATAGTCGCCGGTTTCGGCACGCACAAAAGCCACCAGATCACTGGCGTAGTGAAACTCGCCGCCGATACCAAAGCCGCTGGGCAAATCACCACGCAAGGTCACCAGGCGCTTGACGCCCATGGCCTTGAGTTCGGCAAGCTGCGCGCGCACGGCGTCGCGCGTGGCACCCACGCACGAAATGTGCGAAACCGCGCTCACCCCTTCGTCCAGAATGGCGCGCACGGTGCTGAACGTGCCCTCTTGCGTGGAGCCGCCTGCGCCAAACGTCACCGAGCAAAACTCGGGCTGCAAGGCGTAAAGCTTCTGGCGCACCACGCGCAACTTCTCCACGCCTTCGGCCGACTTGGGCGGGAAGAACTCCAGGCTCACAGGAATGCGTTTCACATCAGTCATCGCTTCTCTCCATCGTTGCGGTCTGTGGTCTGTCCCGCAAGTATCAGGAATTCCCTATTTCCATCACCGCCGGCGATGGGGGAGTCGAGCCAGGCCAGGACGGTCAGGCCGAGTTCGGCGCAGGTCTGGCGCAGGCGTTGCTCGACTACGGCATAGAGCGCGGCGTCGCGCACGATGCCGCCCTTGCCTACTTGCCCGGGCTGCAATTCAAACTGCGGCTTGACCAAGGTCAGCAGGTGGCCACCGGCTTTCAGCAGCGGCACCAGCGCGGGTAGCACCAGGGTCTGCGAAATGAACGACAGATCGCAGACGATCAGGTCAAACTCAGGGGCAAACGCCGCATCCCCCACCGCTTGCGTGTCAAACAGGCCGCCCGTGCCCTCCTGAGCGGCGCACGCATCCCGCACGTCGGCCACGTCCAGGGTGCGGGCATTGCAACTCTCCAGGCACAGCACGCGCGCATCGGCGCGCAACTGCGGGTGCAACTGCGCGCTCCCCACATCCACCCCAAACACGCGCTTTGCCCCGTGCTGCAACAGGCAGTCGGTAAAACCGCCAGTGCTCTGGCCCACGTCCATGCAGGTCATGCCCTGCACCGACAAGCCGACCTGCTTGAGCGCGGCTTCGAGCTTGAGCCCGCCACGCGAAACGTAGCGCGCCTGCGCGTCGTCCAGCAGGCGCACCTGCGCATCGTCAGGCACCTCGTCGCCGTTCTTGGCCACGCGCTTCCAGGCTTCGCCCTGCAGCCACTCCACGCCGTCGGCAATCAGGCGCTGGGCCTGCGAGCGCGTGCTGGCGAGGTTGCGGTGAACAAGGAGCTGGTCAATGCGCATGGCGTCTTTCGGGCACTCTGGCGCTTAGTAGCGGTAGGTGTCTTTCTTGTACGGGCCGTTCTTGTTGACGCCGATGTAGGCGGCCTGCTCGTCGGTCAGTTCCGACAACATGGCGCCCACCTTCTTGAGGTGCAGGCGCGCCACTTTTTCGTCCAGGTGCTTGGGCAGCACATAGACCTTGCCCACCTTGTACTCCTTGGGCTTGGTGAAGAGCTCGATCTGGGCGATGGTCTGGTTGGCAAAGCTGGAGCTCATGACAAAACTGGGGTGGCCGGTGCCGCAGCCCAGGTTCACCAGACGGCCCTTGGCCAACAGGATGATGCGCTTTTCGGCCTTCTTGCCCTTCTTGGGGAAAATCACGTGATCGACCTGGGGCTTGATTTCTTCCCACTTGCATTTTTCCAGCGAAGCCACGTCGATCTCGTTGTCAAAGTGTCCGATGTTGCAGACGATGGCCTGGTCCTTCATCGCATCCATGTGCTTGTAGGTGATGACGTTCTTGTTGCCGGTGCAGGTCACAAAAATGTCGCACTTGTCGGCGGCGTATTCCATGGTCACCACCTTGTAGCCCTCCATCGCTGCCTGCAAGGCATTGATCGGGTCGATCTCGGTCACCCACACCTGGGCGCTGAGCGCACGCAGCGCCTGGGCCGAACCCTTGCCCACATCGCCGTAGCCGACCACACAGGCCACCTTGCCGGCAATCATCACGTCGGTGGCGCGCTTGATCGCGTCCACCAGCGACTCGCGGCAACCGTAGAGGTTGTCAAACTTGCTCTTGGTCACCGAGTCGTTGACGTTGATGGCGCGCAGCGCCAGCGTGCCCTTGGCCGACATCTCGCTCAAACGCATCACGCCGGTGGTGGTTTCTTCGGTCACGCCGATGATGTTCTTCAGGCGGCGGCTGTACCAGGTGGGATCGACCTTGAGCTTGGCCTTGATCGCGTTGAACAGGCAGATTTCTTCTTCGCTGCCCGGCTTGGCCAGCAGCTTGATGTCCTTCTCGGCCTTGGCACCCAGGTGCATCAAGAGCGTGGCGTCGCCGCCGTCGTCCAGAATCATGTTCGGGCCTTCGGTCTTGGAACCCTTGGGGCCAAACTCGAAGATGCGGTGGGTGTAGTCCCAGTAGTCAACCAGCGACTCACCCTTGTAGGCAAACACCGGCGTACCCTTGGCCACCAGCGCGGCAGCGGCGTGGTCTTGCGTCGAGAAAATATTGCACGATGCCCAGCGCACTTGCGCACCCAGGGCTTGCAGGGTTTCGACCAGCACGCCGGTCTGGATGGTCATGTGCAACGAGCCGGTGATGCGCGCGCCCTTGAGCGGCTGCGACGGCGCAAACTCTTCGCGGATGGCCATCAGGCCGGGCATTTCGGTTTCGGCAATCGCCAATTCCTTGCGACCCCACTGGGCCAGGCTCAGGTCGGCAATCTTGTAGTCTTCGGTGGTAACAGGCTTCAACGCGCTCATGGTTTGCTCCAAAAATGAATCTGAGAACCACGGTTCGGCGCAGCGGCCTAGGGGGAAAGGCTCACCACACAGATCCGTGGGTGAGCGTCGTTGGTGCAATGTCAAACGATTCCGAGCCTCGCTCGCTGTGCGCGAACTGCAACGCTCCTCGGAAGCGGGTGATTATACAAACGGTCATCAAATCGCGCTTTGCGAGGCCGGCATCAACTCACGCCAGGCGCAAAAGACATCACGGCGCTGCTGCGGGCTCGGGCGGTGACCCCTTGTCGAACACCACCCGCCATACACCGGGCTCCTCCATGCGCCAGATCGAATTGAAACGCGCTATGACCTTGCCCCCAGGGTCTTTCACCAGCCCCGTACTCAAGGCCAAATTACCCGACTCGAGCACTTCCACCTGATCGGGTTCCCAGGAGAATGGTGCCCGTGGCGAAGAAAAGAGCGGCGCCCAACCATCGGCAACTTCGTTCCTGCCGCGCAAGGTCTTGGCACCGTCAAAAAAGACCGCTTCGTTCGACAGGTGCCGCGAAAACGCCTGCAGATCACGTTCGGCCATGGTTCGCGCAAAGGAGCGCTCGACCGCGAACACCTGCTCCTTGGCCGAAGCGGATTGGGCTTGCGCAGAGGTCATCCAAATCACTCCCAAGCTGAGGCCGAGCACCGTGTGGGCAATCCACAGGATGCGTTTGCCAATCGCGGCATGCTTCGCCATATTTCTACCTGCCATTAAAATTCCACCCCTTTAGGGCAGAGAAGCCAACCGGAAGTTTATTTTGTCATTTCTCACCGAAACCCGCCGCCGCCGCACGTTTGCCATCATCTCCCACCCGGACGCGGGCAAGACCACGCTTACGGAAAAGCTGTTGCTGTTCTCGGGCGCGATCCAGATTGCGGGCTCGGTCAAGGCGCGCAAGGCCAGCCGACACGCCACGTCCGACTGGATGGAAATCGAAAAGCAGCGCGGCATTTCGGTCGCCTCGTCGGTGATGCAGATGGTCTACCGTGACCACGTCATCAACCTGCTCGACACCCCCGGCCACAGGGACTTTTCCGAGGACACCTACCGCGTGCTCACCGCCGTTGATTCTGCGCTGATGGTGATCGACGCGGCCAACGGCGTGGAAGCGCAGACGCGCCGCCTGATCGAAGTCTGCCGCCAGCGCGACACGCCCATCATCACCTTCGTCAACAAAATGGACCGCGAAGTGCGCGAGCCGCTCGACATCCTCGACGAGATCGAGCGCGAGTTGGGCATGCCGTGCGTGCCCATGACCTGGCCGGTGGGCCAGGGCAAGCAGTTTGGCGGCATCATCAACCTGCGCACCCAGGCGATGACGGTGTTTGAATCGGGCAGCGAGCGCCGCCCGCAGGATTTCGACACCGTGCCGCTGAACGACTCGGCCGCACTGGCGCAGCGCTTTGGCCACGAGTGGACCACCGCCATGGAGAGCATGGAACTGGCCACCGGTGCCTCCCCCAGTTGGGACCACGCCGCCTTTCTGGCGGGCAAGCAGACCCCGGTATTCTTTGGCTCGGGCGTCAACAACTTTGGCGTGATGGAAGTGCTCGACGCCCTGGTCGATCTGGCACCTTCGCCCGGTCCACGCACCAGCTCGTTTGTGGTCAACAAGCAGCCCATCATCAAACAAGTGCAGCCCGACGACGAGGCGTTTAGCGGCGTGGTGTTCAAGGTGCAGGCCAATATGGACGCCAACCACCGCGACCGCATTGCCTTTGTGCGCATGGCCTCGGGCAAATACACGCCCGGCATGAAGCTCAAAGTCATGCGCACCGCCAAAGAGTTGCGCCCCACCAGCGTGGTGACCTTCATGAGCCAGCGCCGCGAGGCGGTGGAAGAAGCCTACGCTGGCGACATCGTCGGCTTTACCACCCACGGTGGCGTGCAGTTGGGCGACACCATCACCGATGGAAGCGTCAACCTGCAATACACCGGCCTGCCGTTTTTTGCGCCCGAAATGTTCATGGCCGTGGTGCTCAAAAACCCGCTGCGCACCAAGCAGTTGCAGCAGGGTCTGGCGCAGCTCGGCGAAGAAGGTGCGATCCAGGTGTTCCGCCCCGAAGCCGGGGGCAATATGCTGCTCGGTGCGGTCGGGCAACTGCAGTTTGAAGTGGTGCAGCACCGCCTCAAGGGCGAGTACGACGCCGACATCCGGCTCGAAGGCTGCCAGTACACCGGCGCGCGCTGGATCACCGCCGACACCCCGGCCGAGCTGCGCGAGTTTGCCAACGCCTACCCGATGCGCATGGCGCGCGACGCCGCCGACACCCTGGCCTACCTGTGCACCAGCCCCTACGACGTGCGCCTGGCGCAGGAGCGCTTCCCCAAGATCCACTTCCACCCGCTGCGCGAGCACGCCGGTCTGGCGCTGCAGAGCGCGGGCTAAGCCGTGTCCCAGCCTGACATGCTTGCCCTGTCTGCGTGGCCTGCGCACGAGCGCCGCGCGTTGGTGGGCATCTTCACCGACATCGACGACACGCTCACCACCGAAGGGGCAATCACGCCCGACGCACTGCAAACGCTGGCGCGCCTCAAGGCAGCCGGTCTGGTGGTGATACCGATCACCGGGCGGCCGATTGGCTGGTGCCAGCGTCTGGCCCAGGGCGATGCGTCCGCCGGACTCACACCCTGGCCAATGGACGCCATGGTGGCCGAGAACGGCGCGGTGGCTTTTGTGCGCGAAGGCGCAGCGCTGTCCAAACGCTACCAGCAAGACGCCACCACGCGCGCGGCCAACGCCCTGCGCATGCAGCAGGTGGCGCAGCGTGTGCTGTCCGAAGTGCCGGGCGTGGAAATCTCGCGCGACAGCGGTGGGCGCGAAACCGACCTGGCGTTTGACTACCACGAGTTTGCCCGCCTGAGCGACCAGCAGGTGCAGCAGGTGGTGGCTGTGCTGCAAAGCGAAGGCATGCAGACCAGCGTGAGCAGCATCCACATCCACGGCTGTTTTGGCAACTTCAACAAATGGCAAGGCGCGTGCTGGATCGTGCGCGAGTTGCTGCAGCGCGATCTGACGCAGGAGCTGGAGCGCTGGGTGTTTGTCGGCGACTCAGGCAACGACGAGGCCATGTTTGCGCACTTCAGGCACAGCGTGGGCGTGGCCAATATCCACCGTTACGTCGACCAGTTGCGCCACTTGCCGCGCTATGTGTGCCCCAGCGAGCGCGGTGCCGGGTTTGCCGAAGTGGGCGCAGCCATTCTGCACGCGCGCCAGCCATCAGCAACGCCGCCGTGAACGCGAGCGCGCACGCCCCAATGCCAGGCAACCGGCGCGGTCTCTTGGGCATTTTTGGCTCCACGCTGTTCCAGCTCAGCGGCATCTTCATGCTCTCGCCGCTGCTGTTGCTGCTGCTCAAGAAAGCCGCCGTGTCCAACACCGTGGGCGGCCTGTTTGCCGCCACCACCTGGATGGGCATCTTCATCATCACGCCGTTTGCCTCCACCATCACCCAGGCACTGGGGCGACGCACCACCATGTGGCTGGCCTCGGGCCTGCCGCTGCTCGCGGCGGTGGGCTTTCTGGCCACCGACACGCTCTGGGTCTGGTTTGTGCTGGAGCTGCTGGCCGGTATCGCCGGCGGATTGCGCTGGGTGCTGGCCGAAGCCTTTGTGGCCGAGTTTGCGCCCAGCGAGCACCTGGGCCGCTACATCGGTGCCTACGCCACCATGGTCGGCCTCACCTTCGTCATTGGCCCGGCGCTGCTGGCCTGGATGGGCGCTGACAGCCCGGCGGCCATGGCGGTGACGATTGGCCTGCTCGCCTTTGGCCTGGCCTGGACGGCGCTGATCCCACCGCTGCCCCCGGCGCACGACCAGCACACCGCCCGCGTGGGCATGCACGGCGTGTGGCAGGCGGTGCTGGCCCATCCGGTGATCATGCTGGCGGGCTTTATCGGCGGGTTCTTTGAACTTGGGCTCTCGTCCATCCTGCCGCTGTATGGCCTGACGCTGGGCCTGAGCGAGAACGCCGCCGCGCTGCTGGTGGCGCTCAGCGGCTTGGGCGGCACGCTGGCGGCACTTCCGGCGGGGCTGGTGGCCGACCGCTTTGCCTCGCCCACCCAGGGGCGGCGCAACATGATGGTGCTGTTTGCCACCCTCATCCTGCTGGCTAGCAGCGCCACGCTGGCGGTGCACCAGGTCCGGCACCTGCTCTGGCCCATGGTCTGCTTGTGGGGCGCCTCGGGCGGAGCGCTCTACACCCTGACCATGATCGACATTGGCGCGCGCGAAAAAGGCGTCACCCTGGTCAACAGCACCGCAGTGCTGGTGCTCACCTACACCCTGGGCGGCCTGATCGCCTCGGCCATCTCGGGCGCACTGATCGACCTCTCGCCCCGCATCGCCTTCCCCACCGCACTGATCACGGTAGCCACCATCGGCTGGGTAGCCCTACTGCGCACGCGCCGCATCGCAAGTATCTGACGGGTTCGCGATGACGAGGGAGTGTGGCCTCGCGATAACGGTGATAGCGCGAGAGCGCCTGGCGCAGAGACGAAATTAGGTCTCCCTGAACCACACCGTCACCGTCGTCCCCGCGCCGGGGGTGCTGCGGATGTCGATGTGGCCGTTGTGCAGTTCCACGATCTCTTTGACGATGCACATGCCCAGGCCGGTGCCGGGAATCTTGCCGGAGGTGTCGGCGCGGTAGAAGCGCTCGAAGCAGCGCTTTTGCTGCTCGACTGTCATGCCAATGCCGCTGTCGCGCACTTCAAAGCCCACCATGCGCCGCTCGCCCATCGCGCTTTCCAGAAAGTTGATCTGCACCGCGCTGCCCAGCGGCGAATACTTGTAGGCGTTGGAGAGCAGGTTGTTTACCACCTGCTGGACCTTGTTGCGGTCGGCACTCACCTGCAGCGCGCGCGCGGGCAAGCGCACGCTGGCGCGCTGCGCGGCGCTTGGCAGCCGGTAGTCCTGCGCTGCCTGCTCCACCACCTCGGCCAAAGTTAGCACCTCGATGTCGAAGTTCTGGCCCCGGTGCGCGTCAATCTCGGAAAGGTCAAGCAACTCGTTGACGATCGACGTCATCAGCTCGGCCTGCTGGTGGATGGTGGACACCATCTCGCGGCGCGTGTCTTCGTCCATCGGCATGTCCAGCAGCAGTTCGGTAAAGCCCACCACGCTGGTCATGGGCGTGCGCAACTCGTGCGCTGCCATTTCCAGGAAATTGCTCTTCATGCGGTCCACTTCCGCCTCGTGCGTGATGTCGCGCAGGTACAGAATTTTGGACAAGGTCTTGGCGCTGCTCTTGCGCTCGGCCAACTCCAGCACCCGGTTTTGCGGCGGGGCCAGCTCAATCGTGGCCCAGTGCGGCTCACCCGGCAGCAGCGCGTCGGCCTTCCGGTTGCGCAGCAAGGCGGTGCCGTAGCGGCTCTTGGGCTTGCACAGGGCGTTAAGTTTGGCAGTGAAGCTGTCACCATCGAGCCCGAGCACGTCCTTCTCGGCCAGGCCGGTCATGCGCGTGAACGAGGGCGACACCTGCTTGACGCGGTTGCCCTGGTCAAACGACACAAACCCGTCGGGCGAGAGCGAGAAGATGGTGTTGAGCTGCTCCATGCGGTCCACCAGTTGGGCCGAGCGCTCCAGTACCAGTTGCTCCAGTTGGTCGCGGTGCACCTGCAGGTTCTTGCGCAACTGCTCGCGCTCGAGCAGGTTGCTGATGCGGTGGCGCGTAATGGCCACGTTAAACGGTTTGGTGATGTAGTCGGCCGCGCCCAGCAGCAGGCCGGTGGTCTCGTTCTCGCTCTCGCCCATGGCGGTCAGAAAGATCACCGGAACCGACTTGAGCAGCGGGTTTTCCTTGAGCCGCCGACAGGTCTCAAAGCCGTCCATGTCGGGCATCATCACGTCCAGCAGGATCAGGTCGGGCGGCTCGCGCTCGGCCACCTTGAGCCCCATTTCGCCCGAATGGGCCACACGCAGATCAAAGTCCGACGCCAGCACCGCCATCAGGGTCTGCAAATTGGCGGGGGTGTCGTCGATCGCCAGAATCTTCGGGCCGCTTTTAGCCATGGTTCACGCCATTCCATCCATAAGTTGCTGCCATCGCCTGCAAGTGTTCCAGCGCCAGATCAAACCGGAAATCCTGCAGCATACGTTCTACCTCGCCCAGCGGTGCCGCCAGGTCGCTGCCCTGCGCCGCCGCCAGCAGTTGCCTGAACGGCCCAAAGGCATCCACCTTGTTCTGCTCCAGCAGCGGCACGAGTTGCTCTACCAACGCGGCCACCTGGGCCGCCTGCGCCACGCTCAGCGCCGAGACCGAAGTATGACCGAACACGGCCCCCTGCGGGCTCACCGGTGCCAGCCAGCGCGACAAAACACGGCGCAGTTCGTCAAACACAATCGGCTTGGCCAGAAAGTCGTCCATGTCGGCGTCCTGGCAGCGTTGCTGGTCGTCGGCATAGGCACCCGCTGTCAAGGCCACCACCGGCAGGCGCTTGGCACCGCTGATCGCCTCCCACGCGCGAATGGCCCGCGTCGCACTGCACCCATCCATCACCGGCATCTGCAGGTCCATCAGCACCATGTCAAACTGCCCACCCTGGGTGATGGCCTGCACCGCCTTCGCTCCGTCCACCGCCAGGGCGACCTCCAGCCCGAGTTGCGCAACCAGCGACATGGCAATGTCCTGGTTGAGCGGGTGGTCTTCCACCACCAGCACCTTGCCGCGCAACGGTTGGTCACTGGGCGGCGCATCCGCTTGCCCCCCCGCGCTGGCATGCAGCAGGCCGGTGGCCGACGCCTCATCGGCCAAGCCCACCTGAACGCGAAACCAGAAGCGTGAGCCCTGCCCGAGTTCACTGTGCACGCCCACCGCACCGCCCATCAGCTCGCTGAGTTTGCGCACCAGGTACAGGCCCAGTCCGCTGCCGCCGTGCAGGCGCGTGGTGCTGCCATCCGTTTGGGAAAAACGCTCAAACAGCAGCGACTGTCGGTCCTCGGAAATGCCCGCGCCGGTATCGGCCACCGAAAACTCCAGCACGGCAGCCTGGCTTGAGCGGCTGACTTCGCGGCCCTCGATGCGGATCGTGCCTTGCGCGGTGAACTTGAGCGCGTTGCCCACCAGGTTGGAGAGCATCTGGCGCACCCGATACGGGTCGCTCAAGTAGCACGCCTGGGCGTCGCCACTCCAGTGCGCCTGCAGCGCCAGGGCTTTGCCGCGCGCATCATGCGAAAACAGGTTTTCCACTTCATGCACCACGGCGCCCGGCACCATCAGCGCAGACTCGGGCGTTACCTTGCCGGCCTCGATTTTCGAGAGATCCAGAATCTCGTTCAACAGCTTGAGCAGGGCCTGCCCCGACTGCAACACAGTACGCGCGTAGTCCAGGCGTTTGCTTTCTTCCAGCGTGGGCGACATCAGCATCTGCGCCATGCCCAGCACCCCGTTGAGCGGGGTGCGGATCTCGTGGCTCATATTGGCCAGGAATTCGCTCTTGGCACGGTTGGCCTGCTCGGCCTGCTCCTTGGCGTGCTGAAGTTCTGTGATGTCCACGCGCATGCCCACCAGATAGCCCGAAGCGGTGTGCCGGTCGGTGATCGTCACCCAGTGGTGGTTGCCCAGTTCCCTGATGACGTTACTGCGCCCCTTGCGATGATCCACCACCTGGGCCTGTATCCATTCGTCCGACGCGTCCAAAAGCTTTGGGAAGCCGCCCTGCTGAATGCGAAAACGCAGGATTTCCTCAAAGGTGCGCCCCGGCTGCACAAACTCCTCGTAGCGCCGAATGGTTTCAGCATCGGTTTCTTCCGAACCGTAGTGATCAAGGTACCTGCGGTTGCACAACACCAGCCGGTCGTCGGCGTCGTACAAAACAAAGGCGGCGTCCAGCGACTCAATCGACTCGCGCAGCATGGCGTCGGCCTGGCGCAACTGCTCCTGCACGCGCTTGCGCTCGGTCACGTCGCGTTGGACCGAGACAAACTGGCTCACACGGCCCTCGGCGTCAAACATGGACGAGATCGAAAGCTCGTTCCAGAACGGTGTGCCGTCCTTGCGGTAGTTCAGAATTTCACCGTCGAACGACTCGCCACTGCGCAGTGCCACGCGGATGCGCTCCATGGTGGCGGGGTCGGTGTCGGGCCCACGCAAAAAGGCCGGTGTTCGGCCCAGCACTTCGTAGCTGGTATAGCCGGTGTTTTTCTCAAAAGCGGCATTAACGTAGGTCAACCGGTGGTCGGGCCCGGAAATCTGCACGCCTTGCGAAATGTGGTTCAGTGCATGGTCGCGCAGCAGCACATCGTCGTTGATCACATTCTGTTCGGTCAGCGCACGCACCAGTTGCTGCAGCGCCAACTCCTCGTTGCGCTTTTCTGCTTCGGCACGCGCAACACTTTCAGCCGCATCGCGCTGCTTTCGGCGTTGCGCGGTCATTCGAACCGAGAGCGCCAGTTGCACAACCGCCAGGACAAGCAGCCGTTGAACCTGCTGGAACCGAAGCATGGCCATTCCGCCCTCAGTTAGCCCGAGCAGGGTCAAGGCGTTCCATACGCTGCCAACCAGGGTCAGCGCGAGGGCAACCAGCAAAAACAATGACTCACGGCTGCCCTGACGCCATTGGCCATAGGCGACGTACAAGGCCGCAATGCTCGCCAGCCCCGCATAGGCCACGCAGACACCTGCCGCCCGGGGAAAATGCCCAATGAAGATCGTCGGCAACGAGGCCAGAGGCAGCAATACCATCCCTAAAAAAATAACGTAACGGAACTTTTGCTCGCGCTCAACGCCCAGGACGAGCCGGTAGAACTGGCCCGAGATCGCCAGAAACACCAGCACGCTGGCGCTGGTCAGGCCATCGGCAAGCATCGGCGTATACGGCAGCAGGTACTGCCCCACCAAGCCGGTGGTGCAGAAGTGGAGCGCCATATTGCAAAAGACATACAAGCCGAACCATGCATACAGTGACTCACGCGTCCAGAACCAGAGAATCAGGTTGAGCAATAACGCTATGGTGTAAATGCCAAGGATCAGGCCGATGAACGCGTACTCCAGGTTGGAGGCCGCATGAAAATCGTCGGGCTGCCACAACTGCAGCGCCGCCACCGTGTTACTGGTGGTCTGCAGGCGCAGATAGAAGGTGCGTGGCTGGGCGTCGGCCACGGCCAGTTTGAAGATAAAGCCCCGGTAATTTGCCTCGCGGCTGGCAAAGGGCAGGTGGTCGCCGGTGCGATGCTCGGTATAGCCCGCTGCGCCAGGCTCGTACAGGCGCACATCATCGAGGTAGGGCGGCAGCAAATCGAGCCACCAGGCTCCGGCTTGGGGCACCTGCACGCTAAAGCGCAGCCAGTGCACCTTGCGCGTATAACCCCGGTTCAATATGTTTCCATCGACTGGTACAAACCGCGCCTGCGCTGCACTGGCGCTGACGCTCTCAATGGTTTCGCTGCCGTTGTCGTCCACCAGCACGGCCAGGTCCGTCACCGGATACGACCCCGCCATAGCGCTCCCGGCCAGCCCCAGCATCAGCACACACAACAGCCGCGCAACGGCGCGCAACAACACCGTCCCCAAGGAGTCT
>CAIPBW010000467.1 GCA_903863395.1 uncultured beta proteobacterium | reverse complement strand
CTCGCAATGACGGCCCTTCATCCTCGCAATGACGGCCTTTCATCCTCGCAATAACAGTCCAGTCGCAATCAGATGCGCAGCAGGGCCAGCAGTGTAACCACAGTTCCAATGGCGGCGGTGAGGTACACCACGATGGAAACCAGGCCATCCTGGCGCAGGCCGACGTCGTGCATCGTTACGCGCAGGCGGTGCGCGGCGTGCCAGAGAAACAGCGTGATAACGGCTTGCAAGAACAGCTTGCCAAACCAGCCCGCCGCAAAGGCGTGCAGGCCAGCGTAGGTCAGGAGCGCAGGCGCATGGCCCAGGGCGGCCATCAGGAACAGTACGGCCAGCACCGGTGCCAGAAAGGCTGCCAGCGTGCCGCCCGCAGCAAACAGGCTCCAGAAAATCGGCTTGTTGGATTTAGCCATGGTCAGACCCCCGCAAACAACAGCACCACCAGCGATGCAATGGCCCACACCGCATAGTGCGCGCCCACGATGTACTTGCCCGCCAGAAACTCTTCGCCAATCTGCACCGGCATGGCCTTGGGCGTGACGTTGAACCAGTTGGTGGCGTTATAGGTGGCAAACAGCAGCACAATCAGCATGCCGATAAAGCCGCCGGGGCCGGCAATGGCTGCCATGAACGAGTCAAACGCGGCCTGCCCGTGCGACAGGCGCTCCATGGCGCACACCAGCAGCAGTGCGAACGCGCCAATCGGGATGCAGGTGATTTCGCGCGACATGTAGCGCATGTAGCGCGGGTGCTTGAGATACCACCCGGTCTTGGAGACCTCGCGAACATAAGGTTTGCGGCTCATGATTTACCTCCTGGCAACAGGTGTTCCTTGAACCAGTCAATAGTGCTGGCAACCTTGACCTGCTGCAGCGCGCCGGCCGGATCGACGGCCTTGGGACACACTTCGGAGCAGGCTCCCACAAACGAGCACTCCCACACACCCTCGTTGGTGGCAATGACTTCCTGGCGCTGGTCGCGCCCGGCATCGCGCGAGTCGAGGTTGTAGCGGTGCGCCAGCGTGATGGCGGCGGGCCCGATGAACTGCGGCTGCAACGAATACTCGGGGCAGGCGGCGTAGCACAACATGCAGTTGATGCACATCGAGAACTGGCGGTACTTCATCAGTTGCGCCGGTGTCTGCTTGTACTCGCCTTCGGAAATCGGTTTCTTCTCCTTGGGGATGATGTAGGGCTTGACGCGCTTGAGCTTGTTGATGAAGTCGTCGGCCACCGTCACCAGATCGCGCTCGATCGGGAAGTTGGCCAGCGGCTCAACGCGGATCACCTGGCCGACGTAGTCACGCAGGAACGCGTGGCACGACAGCTTGGGTTCGCCGTTGACCATCATGCCGCAGCTTCCGCATACGGCCATATGGCACGACCAGCGGTAGGCCAGCGTGGGGTCGATGGTTTCCTTGACGGCGTTGAGCGCGTCCAGAACGACCCACTCCTCGTTGCACATCACCTCGTATTTCTGGAAGCGCGGTTCACTGTCCTGTTCGGGGTCGTAACGCAGCACTTCAAGCTCGACCATCCGTTTTTTGAGTTCACTCATTTGTGGTCTCCTGAGTAGTCACGCACGCCCGGTGGCGACTTGGTGATCACCACATCGAGGTAGTCGATGCGTGCCGTGTCCTGACCCTGGTAGTAGGCCATGCTGTGGCGCAGGAAGCTCTTGTCGTCGCGCTCCACAAAGTCAAGGCGCTGGTGCGCGCCACGCGACTCTTTGCGGGCCAGCGCGCCGACCGTGAGGGCCGATGCGCAGTCGAGCATGGAGCCGAGTTCGAGTACCTGGAACAGGTCGGTGTTGAACACATTGCTCTTGTCGTGCAGCACGATGTTGTTGTAGCGACCGCGCAGCTCGACGATCTTGGCCACAGCCTCCTTCAGGCCTTCTTCGGTGCGGTACAGGCCGCAGTTCTTTTCCATCGTGTCCATCATTTCCTTGCGCAGCGCCGCCATCGATTCGGTGCCCTTGCTACGCATGAAAATTTCGCGGATGCGGGCTTGCGACTCTTCGGCGCGGGCCTTGAGTGCCGCCTTGTTGGCGGGCCCCACCGACTTGTTGTGCTCGATGGCCGAGAGTGCTGCCGCCTTGCCAAACACCAGCAGTTCGACCAGCGAGTTGGAGCCCAGGCGGTTGGCACCGTTGAGGCTCACGCAAGCGCATTCGCCAGCGGCAAACAGGCCCGGCAGCGGTGTGGCCGCCTTGGTGTTGGTGGAGATACCACCCATCATGTAGTGCACCACGGGGCGGATCGGCACGGCTTCCTTGACGATATCGACGCCCAGGTAGGCGATGGCGAGTTCGCGCACCAGCGGCAGACGCTCGTCGATGTATTTCTCGCCCAGGTGGCGCATATCGAGCAGCACGCACTCGCCCCAGGGGGTGGTGACGGTATTGCCCTTTTGCAGCTCGTGCCAGTAGGCTTGGCTCACGCGGTCGCGGGGGCCGAGCTCCATGGTCTTGAGTTGCGGCTTGCCCAGCGGGGTTTCGGGACCCATGCCGTAGTCTTGCAGGTAGCGGCGGCCATTCTTGTTGAGCAGCACGCCGCCTTCACCACGGCAAGCCTCGGTGAGCAGACTGCCGGTGTTGGGCAATCCGGTGGGGTGGTACTGGACAAACTCCATGTCCTTGAGTGGCACACCGGCGCGGTAGGCCAGCGCCATGCCGTCGCCGGTTTTGATCGCGCCATTGGTCGAGAACGGGAACATGCGCCCAGCGCCGCCGCCGCAGATGATGACCGACTTGGCATTGAACTGCTTGATCATGCCGCTCTTCATTTCCATGGCGGTGAGGCCCTGGCAACGGCCCTCGTCCACCAGCAGGTCGAGCGCAAAGTACTCGTCGTAGCGTGTGATCGAGGGGAACTGCAGCGTGGTCTGGAACAGCGTGTGCAGGATGTGAAAGCCCGACTTGTCAGCGGCAAACCAGGTGCGCTGTTTCTTCATGCCGCCAAAAGGCCGCACCGCCACCGAGCCGTCTTCTTCGCGGTTCCAGGGGCAGCCCCAGTGTTCGAGCTGGAGCAGTTCCTTGGGTGCCTCGTTGACGAAGTACTCGACGCAGTCCTGGTCGGAGAGCCAGTCGCCCCCGCCCACGGTGTCGTCAAAGTGCAGGGCCAGGCTGTCATCCTTCTTGATGACGCCAGCAGCGCCCCCTTCGGCTGCGCAGGTGTGGCTGCGCATCGGGTAGACCTTTGAGATCAGGGCGATCTTGATGGTGGGATCGGCCTCGGCCAGAGCGATGGCCGCTCGGAGCCCGGCTCCACCTGCGCCTACGATGGCGACATCTGCTTCAACAATTTCCATAACTTCCTTTCGATCACCGAAGTGATTTCAAACCCAAAACCTGCGCAGGACGCAGGCAACGAACACCCTATTTGGTGAAGAACCCGATCGCAACAAAGGTCAGCAAGGTCAGGCCCACCGTGATCAGGGTAAAGCCCAGGATCTTGGAAGCCGTCATTCTTGCCGCTGATGGTGCTGGCACCAACAGGCCTTCGAGTTCACCACTGTCAAGCAGCCGCTGGTATTCCACAGCATGGTCGTGCTTGAATTCTTCCAACGAGAACGTTCCGGTGAACATCACCACTTCCAGCGGGAACTTGTCGGGCCGGAAATGGTTGTTGAAGAAGTGCACCGTAAACAGGAACACCACCGCCAGGAACGCTTCTTCGCCGTGGAAGATGGCCGCCACATTGAAGACCCAGCCCGGCAGGAAGCTGCCAAAGAAGCCCGGCAGCCACATGATCAGGCCGCTGACACCAATGATGGTGACCCCCCAGAACGGAGCCCAGTAGTCAAACTTTTCCCAGTACGTCCAGCGGTCAAACTTGGGACGCGGACCCTGGCCAAAGAACCACTGGAACATGGCCAGCATGTCTTTGCCGTCCTGGATGTTGGGCACCATGGAGTTGGGGCCGAACAGCTTGAAGTTCTTCCAGTCGCGCCCGATCCTGAAGATCAGGTACGCCAGATGCCAGAAGAACACACCGGCAAACAGCACGGCAGCTACACGGTGGATCAGTCCGGCCATGTGCGGGCCACCCAGCGCTTGCATGATGGCCGGCGCCCACTTGGTGCTGGAATAGAACAGTGGCATGCCGGTGAGCGTGAGCACCATCAAGCTGGAGGCAAACGTCAGGTGGGCTATGCGCCAGGTGCGGGTAAAGCGCTGGATGTGCTTGCCTGCCCACTTGGCCGGAATCGAGTCGGTCTTGATGTGCGGCTTGCCAGCGCGCTCCTTGCGCTCCTGGTACTCGCGGTAGAACCACAAAATGGTGTGCAACCAGAAGAAGCCGAAGGTTCCCACCAGCAGTTGCACCATGATCTGCCAGGCCACCCAGATCTGCGGATAGCGGTTGAAGTCGTGCGCGTTGCCGTGCGGCTGGAAGGTGGCAAAGCCAGCGGGCACATCGGGCAGGCCCTTCTTGGCGTTGTGACACGTCTGGCAGGTCTTGATGCGGTTGTCCGGGTGCACCTTGGAGGCCGGATCGTCTACCCGTGCAATGTCGTGGCTGCCGTGGCAGTTGTAGCACTTGGCGGTGTAGGCGTAGCCCAGGCTGCTGACCTGGCCGTGGAAGGTTTCCTTGTACGACTCGAGCTTCTCGGTGTGGCAGTTGCCGCAGTTGGACGAGACGG
>CAIPBW010000466.1 GCA_903863395.1 uncultured beta proteobacterium | reverse complement strand
TCAGCCCGGCCAGGATGCTGATCATGGTGGTCTTGCCCGCACCATTGGGGCCGAGCAACCCGAAGAATTCGCCCTCCTGAATGTCAAGCGTGACCGCGTCGAGCGCCAAAAACGTGGAACCCTTGGGGCCACGCGGCGACGCATAGGCTTTGGAAACGGACTGAAAGGAGATGGCGGTCATGGAAGGCCGCTATTTTAAGCGGCGCGTTGAGGCAAGGCGGTTTCAGGCGCGGGGCACCAGATCCTCAACCCCGTACAGGCTGGCCAGGTCCAGCAGGTGCGCAGGCAAGCCCTGCACTAGCAGCGACTTGCCCTGGCGGGCGCAAACGCGGCGAAACTCCAGCAGCACAGCCAGCGCCGACGAGTCAAAGCGCTGCAGGGGTTGTGCATCCACCACCACCTTCTCAGCCTCGCTGGCCAACCCTCGCGTGAGTTGCTCCAGGCAGGCGTTGGCCGCCGCGTGGGTAAGTTCTTGCGGCAGGCTCAGCACGTTAGCCCTTCTTGGAATTGGCATTGGTCTTGTTGCGCTCGGCAAGCGAGTTCACCAGACCGTCGATGCCCTTGGCGTTGATTTCCTGCGCAAACTGGCTGCGGTAGGTTTCCACCAGCCACACACCCAGTACGTTGAGGTTGTATATCTTCCATCCAGCACCCTGCCCCGGCGTTTTCTCCAACCGGTAGTCAAGCTGGACCGGGTCGCCCCCGCCTTTGACCTCGGTACGCACCAGCACTTCCTTGTCTTCGGGCGCAGCGCGCATGGGCTTGATGCTGATGGCCTGGTCGCTCACTTGCGTGAGGGCTCCCGCGTAGGTGCGCACCAGCAAAATCTTGAACTCTTCCTGCAGACGCTTTTGCTGCTCGGGCGTGGCTTGACGCCAGGCTGGGCCGACCGCCGACGCTGTCATGCGCTGGAAGTTGACGTTGGGCATGATGCGCGTGTCCACCA
The DNA here is from genome assembly GCA_903863395.1 of uncultured beta proteobacterium. GTDB lineage: Bacteria > Pseudomonadota > Gammaproteobacteria > Burkholderiales > Burkholderiaceae_C > Allorhodoferax. The sequence goes on along the minus strand of CAIPBW010000466.1, from coordinate 4,826 downwards.
GCGCAATCACCTTGGACATGTCGCTGGCGCGGATGGTCTTGTCGGCCTTGATGGTGTCGAGCACGTCGCTGGACAGGCGCTTGATCAGCCCGTCAGGGGTTTCGTCTTCGGCGTGCGCCAGGGGCAGCGTAGCCACCGCCAGCACCACGGCAAAGAGACCCACCAGAGATTGCAAAAACTTGCGCTTCATCATTTCCATTCTTTCTGCTTCAAACCACCCACACCATTATGCTGCGCCAGCAGCGTAATGCCACCTCTCAGGGCTCCACCGCGGGTTCTTCTTCCTCGGGGGGATTGCCGTCGTACACCTGGTTGCGTCGGCGCTGCAAATAGGCTTCGCGCGTAAAGCTGTACTTATCCAGCGCTGCACCTTCCACCAAATTGCCGGCACTGAGCAGGTTCGAACGCTTGTCAACCAACTCGACCAGCGTGAAGCCATTGCGGGTGGGCACGTCTTCAATGGCGTTGGTCGGTTTGGCCGCCCAGTCCACAGGTAACGCCGCCGAGTCGCGCAGCGTTGACGGGCCCAGCACCGGTAGCACGAGATAAGGCCCGGGCTTGACGCCCCAACGCCCCAAGGTCAACCCAAAATTGGACGTGTGGCGCTCGATGTTGAGGTCGCTGGCGACATCCATCAGGCCCAGCAGCCCGATGGTGGTGTTGACCAAGACCCGCCCGACGCTGTCGCTCGTGTCCTGGCCGCGCAACTGCAGTGCGTTGTTCACTGCCGACCACATGTCTTCGAGGTTGTTGAAAAAGTTGTTGACGCCCTTGCGCACCAGTTTCGGAGCGGCGTCGTGGTACACGGTGGCTACCGGCTTGACCACGGCGCGGTCGAGCGCAACGTTGAACTCGAAGATGCCCCGGTTCATGGATTCAAGCGGGTCACGCCGGTCGGGGTAGGGAACGCTGGCGCAGCCCTGGACCAGGGCAGACAGCAGCAACAGCGCCGCCATCGATGTGAAGCGGTGGCAGCTTGCGCTGGTTGTTGTGTTCTCCAGCGCCTTCATTTTTTGGCTGGGTCCGCTGTGCTGCCGTCGGACGCCTTGCTGTAGAGGAACTGGCCAATCAGGTTCTCAAGCACCACGGCAGACTGGGTCGAGCCAATGGTGTCGCCCGCAACCAGGTTGCCCTCGGCCGCACCGGCCTCAATGCCGATGTACTGCTCGCCCAGCAGACCGCTGGTGAGAATCTTGAGTGAACTGTCCTTGGGAAAGGCGTAGCGGCTCTCCATCGCCAGCGTCACCTTGGCCTGAAAGCTCTTGTCGTCAAAGGTGATGTTGTCCACGCGCCCGACCACCACGCCACCGCTGCGCACCGCTGCCTTGGGTTTGAGGCCGCCGATGTTGTCAAACTTGGCGCCGATCTTGTAGGTGGACTGAAAGTTCAGGCTCAGCAGATTGGCCGACTGCAGTGCCAAAAACAAAATGGCAGCGGCACCGATGAGCACAAACAAGCCCACCCAGACATCATTTTTTGAACGTTGCATTGCACATCCTTCTCATTGTTTGCAGGGCGCGCGTGCGCACCCTCCCTTTGGCATCTTCATATCGTAAACATCATCGCTGTGAGAATGAAATCGAGCCCCAGCACCGACAGCGATGCCATCACCACCGTGCGCGTGGTCGCCGCCGCCACGCCTTCCGGGGTGGCCTGGGCCTTGTAGCCTTGCAGCAGCGCGATAAACGTCACGGTAAAGCCAAACACCACGCTCTTGAGCACGCCGTTGCCCACGTCCTTCCAGACGTCCACGCCGCCCTGGATCTGGCTCCAGAACGAGCCCGCATCCACGCCGATCATGAGCACGCCCACCACCCAGCCGCCAATCACGCCCATGGCGCTGAACACCGCCGCCAGCAGCGGCATGGTGATCACTCCGGCCCAAAAGCGCGGTGCCAGGATGCGGTTGACCGGGTCCACCGCCATCATCTCCATCACGCTGATCTGCTCGCCGGCCTTCATCAAGCCGATTTCGGCGGTGAGCGAGGTGCCCGCGCGCCCGGCAAACAGCAAGGCCGTCACCACCGGGCCGAGTTCGCGCACCAGACTGAGCGCCACCAGCAAGCCCAGCGCCTCGGAGGAGCCATAGCGCTGCAAGGTGTAATAGCCCTGCAACCCGAACACAAAACCGACAAACAGCCCCGAGACGGCAATGATGGCGAGCGAATAATTGCCCAGAAAATGGATCTGGTCGCGCACCAGGCCAAAGCGGCGCAGGGTCGGCAGCATCAGCGACACCAGTCGAACAAACAGGCGTCCGCCGTAGCCGATATCGGCCAGCAGGCCCCGGGTGGCAAAACCGACGTCGGCAGGTTTGTACCAGCTCATGGCATTCCCCCGGCTGCAACCCGCGCCTCGGGCCCAAAGCCAAAATCTTCGTCCACGGTCACGCCGGGGTAGTGAAAGCGCACCGGCCCGTCCTGCAAGGCGTGCACGTATTGGTACACCAGCGGATCGGTGCTTTGGCGCACTTCGTCGGGTGTGCCCTCGCAGGCAACGCGGCCATTGGCCAAAATGATCACGTGGTCGGCCATGGCAAAGGTGTGTTCGATCTCGTGCGATACAAAAATACTGGTCAGGCCCATGGAGTCGTTGAGTTCGCGGATCAGCTTGGAGGCGGTGCCCACGGAGATCGGGTCCAGCCCGGTCAGCGGTTCGTCGTACATCACCAGTTCGGGGTCCAGTGCGATGGCGCGCGCCAGCGCCACGCGCCGCGCCATACCGCCGGAAATCTCGCTGGGCATCAGGTCGCGCGTGCCGCGCAGGCCCACGGCGTTGAGCTTCATGAGCACAATGTCGCGGATCAGCACTTCGGGCAAATCGGTGTGCTCGCGCAGCGGAAAAGCCACGTTGTCGTAAACGCTCAGGTCGGCAAACAGCGCACCAAACTGGAACAGCATGCCCATGCGTCGGCGGGCGGCGTACAACTGCGCAGAGTCCATGCGGCCCACGTCCTGCCCGTCAAACAGCACTTCGCCCGACTGGCCCTGGTTCTGGCCACCGATCAGGCGCATCAAGGTGGTCTTGCCCCCGCCGGAGGCACCCATCAGGGCCGTGACCTTGCCGCGCGGTATGTGCACGCTCACGTCTTGCAGGATGACGCGCTCACCGTACCCGAAGGTCAGGTGACGAAATTCGACAAGTGAAGAAGTAGGTGTGGTAGCCATGAATGGAAAAGCCGGACTGCGCCCGGCTCTCCGATGATAAGGGATTGTGGTAAACCCTGAGGGCATAAACCCTTATGGCCGCCTGACCCGGCCAGGTTCTCAGCGTGGCAGGGTGCTTGCGCCCATCAGGAAGACGTCGACCGCGCGCGCGGCCTGACGGCCTTCGCGGATGGCCCACACCACCAGGCTTTGGCCACGACGCACGTCGCCAGCGGCAAACACCTTGGGCACATTGGTGGCGTAGCCGCCCACCAGTTCGGTACCGGCCTTGGCGTTGCCACGGCTGTCCTTGTCCACACCAAACGCATCGAGCACCGGTGCCACCGGGTGCACAAAGCCCATGGCCAGCAGCACCAGGTCGGCCTTGAACACTTGCTCGGAGCCTGCCACTTCGACCATCTTGCCGTCTTTCCACTCGACCTTGACGGTCTTGAGGCCGGTGAGCTTGCCCTTTTCGCCCAGGAACTCCTTGGTGGAAATGGCAAATTCGCGGGTGCAGCCTTCGTCGTGGCTGGAACTGGTGCGCAGCTTGAGCGGCCAGTAGGGCCAGGTCATGGGCCGGTTTTCTTCTACCGGAGGCTGAGGCATCACCTCGAACTGGGTGACGCTGGCCGCGCCATGGCGGTTGCTGGTGCCCACGCAGTCGCTGCCGGTGTCACCACCGCCAATCACGATCACGTGCTTGCCGTCAGCCCGGATCTGGCCCTTGACTTTGTCGCCCGCATTGACTTTGTTTTGCTGGGGCAGAAACTCCATGGCGAAGTGCACGCCCGCCAGGTCACGCCCGGGCACGCCCAGGTCGCGCGACTGCTCGGAGCCCGCGCACAGCAGCACGGCGTCAAAGTCCTGTTGCAGTTGCGCCGCGTTGATGGTCTGCTTGGACCAGTTGGTGACCTTGGAATCCTGGGGCCAGTCGCCCACCAGCACGCCGGTGCGGATGGTGACGCCTTCCTTTTGCATCTGCTCGGCGCGCCGGTCGATGTGCGATTTTTCCATCTTGAAGTCGGGGATGCCGTAGCGCAGCAGGCCGCCGATGCGGTCGTTTTTCTCGAACAGCGTGACATCGTGGCCGACACGCGCCAACTGCTGGGCCGCCGCCATTCCGGCCGGGCCGGAGCCAATCACGGCGACCTTTTTACCGGTCTTCTGCGCGGGCAGTTGCGGCAGCACCCAGCCTTCGGCCCAGCCACGGTCGATGATGGCGTGCTCGATTGACTTGATGCCCACGGCATCGTCGTTGACGTTGAGCGTGCATGCTGCCTCGCACGGTGCCGGGCAGATGCGGCCGGTGAACTCGGGAAAGTTGTTGGTGCTATGCAGCGTCTCCAGCGCAGCCTTCCATTGGCCGCGGTAAACCAGATCGTTGAAATCCGGAATGATGTTGTTGACCGGGCAGCCGTTGTTGCAAAACGGTGTGCCGCAGTCCATGCAACGCGCCGCCTGCTTGTTGGCCTGCGCGTTGTCGAGTCCGATAACGAACTCCTGGTAGTGCTTCAAGCGCTGGGCCACGGGCTTGTAGCCCTCTTCAACGCGCTCAAATTCCATGAAGCCAGTAACTTTTCCCATGATCAATATCCTTGTACGTTAGGTCGCGTCGGCCTTATTTGGCAGCCACGGCTGCGGGCTTGCCCTTGGCAGAGGCTTTGGCAGGCGCAGCGG
>CAIPBW010000465.1 GCA_903863395.1 uncultured beta proteobacterium | reverse complement strand
CTCAACCAGGCGCTCGACCAGGCGCTGGCCGACAAGGCAGTGATCATCCTCACCGGTCAAGGCGGCATGCTCAGCGGCGGCTACGACCTCAAGGTGATGCTCTCGTCGCCGCAAAACGCACTCGATCTGGTGGCCGCAGGCTCAACCCTGGCGCGGCGCATGCTGTCACACCCCTACCCCATCGTTGTCGCCTGCCCCGGCCACGCCGTGGCCAAGGGGGCTTTTTTGCTGATGTCGGCCGATTACCGCATCGGTGCCGAGGGCGCATTCACCATCGGGCTCAACGAAGTACGCATCGGCATGACCATGCACCAGGTGGGCATTGCCATCGCGCGCGACCGGCTCACGCCGGCGGTGTTCCAGCGCGCCGTCATCAACGCCGAAATGTTCGACCCCCAGGGCGCCATGGCAGCCGGGTTTCTGGACCGGGTGGTGCCACCCGAGCAGTTGCTTACGGTGGCGCGCGAGGTGGCGCAGCAGTTCAAGGGCCTGAACATGACGGCCCACGCCAAAACCAAACTCAAAGCGCGCAAGGCCCTGCTCGACACCCTGGCCGCCGCCATCGAGACCGACAAAGTCACCGGGCTGAATTAAGCCCCCACGCTCGCCCACTGCGTGTGGCAGCTGCCCCCGAGGGGGCGCAATTCGCCTTGGGGCGGCCCAGCGGCGAATTAAATCCCCCACGCTCGCCCACTGCGTGTGGCAGCTGCCCCCCGAGGGGGCGCAATTCGCCTTGGGGCGGTCCGGCGGCGAATTAAAACCCCCACGCTCGCCCAGTGCGGTTAAAGAGGCTGCGCCTGCCAGAAGCCGGGCGTGCCGTAGTGGTGCTTGAGAAAATCAATCCACAGGCGCACGCGCAGTGCCAGATGCTTGCGCTGCGGAAAAACGGCGTAGATGCCGTTGGGCGGCGCGGCAAAATCTTCGAGCACCGCCACCAGCGTACCGGCGGCAACTTCAGCTTCCACCTCCCAGGTGCTGCGCCAGGCAATGCCTTGCCCGGCCAGACACCAGTCGTGCAGCACCTGGCCGTCGGTGCAGTCCAGCGGACCGGCCAGTTTGACGTACACCAGTTCCTGGCTCCCGTCCTTGACCAGGTTGAACGCCCAGCCCCGGGTTTGGGACGCGTCGCTGGAGAGCGTGAGGCAGTCAAAGCGCGGCAGGTCGGCGGGCGTTTGTGGTGTGCCGTGCCGCGCCAGATAGCCCGGCGTGGCCACGCACAGGCGGCGGTTGTCAGCCAGGCGCACGCTCACCAGTGACGAGTCGGGCATGTCGCCCACCCGCACCGCGCAGTCAAAGCCTTCGCCCCCGATGTCCACAATCCGGTCCGACAGGTTGAGCGAGAGCGTCACCTCCGGGTGCGTCTCGCGGAACTGCGGCACCAGCGGCGCGACGTGGCGTCGGCCAAATCCGGCCGGTGCCGTGATGCGCAAGTGCCCACTGGCCTTGACGCCCCCGGCGCTGACGCTGGCCTCGGCATTGGCCAGGTCGGCCAGAATGCGCTGGCATTGCTCCAAAAAGGCGCTGCCCTCGTGCGTGAGCGTGATGCGCCGGGTGGTGCGCAGCAACAGCTTGACGCCCAGGCGCTCTTCGAGCGCGTCCAAACGCCGCCCCATGATGGCTGGCACCAGCCCCTCGGCTTGGGCGGCGGCGGTGAGGCTGCCGCGCGTGGCCACGGCCACAAAACATTCGAGCTGCTTGAGTTTGTTCATGGTGGCACTGGCGCTACTGGGCAGCCTCGGGCAGCAGCACGCCATCGCGGCGCATGCGCGCAATCTCGTCGCGGCTGTAGCCCAGTTGCTGCAATAACGCGGTGCCGTGCGCGTCCAGGCGTGGCGGATCCAGCCGCACGCCCAGGCGCTCGCCACCGAGCGTAATGGGTAACAGCGGTACCGCAACCTGGCGGCCATCGGGCAGGTGCAGCGGTGCCAGGCCGCCGGTTTGCTGCAGGTGCGGGTCGTCAAACAGGGCGTGCGGCTTGGTAATCGGCGCAAAGGGCAGGCCGTGGCGCTCAAACAGCGCGGCGATGTCGGCTGCCGAACGCTCGGCCAAGCGCTCGCGCAGCAAAGGCATGAGCCAGCTACGCGCCAGCACGCGGTCGTTGTTGGCGTGCAGGCGCGCGTCGGCCAACAGGTCGGCAAAGCCAAAAGCTTCGCAGAACACCTGCCATTGGGTGTCGCCCACCACGGCCAGAAAAATCTGCTCCTGGTCTTTGACGCTGAACACGTCGTAAATGCCCCAGGGCGAAATGCGCTCGGGCATGGGAGCGGCTGGCTTGCCGGTCACCGCAAACTGCATCATGTGCTGCGCCACCAGCAGGATGTTGTTCTCAAACAGCGCCGACTGCACTTCTTGGCCCTGGCCGCTGCGCTCGCGCTGCATCAGCGCGGCCATGGCACCAATGGCACCAAACATGCCGCCCATGATGTCGTTGACGCTGGAGCCCGCACGCAGCGGGTCGCCGCTGCGCCCGGTCATGTAGGCCAGGCCGCCCATCATCTGCACCACTTCGTCCAGCGCCGTGCGGTGTTCGTAGGGGCCGGGCAAGAAGCCCTTATGGCTGACGTAAATCAGGCGCGGATCGACTTTGCGCAGCGTGGCGTAGTCGAGCCCGAGCTTTTGCATGGTGTCGGTCTTGAAGTTTTCGCTCACGATGTCGGCGGTGGCAATCAGGCGCAGCGCCACCTCGCGCCCCTGGGCGCTGTGCAGGTTCAACGCCAGGCTCTTCTTGTTGCGGTTGAACAGCGGAAAAAAGCCCGCGCCCGAGCCAAGCAACTCGCGCGTGCGGTCGCCCGACGGGGGCTCGACCTTGATCACCTCTGCCCCCAGGTCGCCCAGCACCATGCCGCAGGTCGGGCCCATCACCATGTGGGTGAATTCGACCACGCGAATTCCTGCCAGGGGCAGCGGCGCGGTGGCGGGGTGCTGGGTTGCATCCATGAATTACCTCTATTTTTGTCACGAATATTTTCAATAATACAGGTTTAATG
>CAIPBW010000464.1 GCA_903863395.1 uncultured beta proteobacterium | reverse complement strand
GTCAACCCCACAACGGGTATCGTGGACGAAAAGACGTCCTACATCCTGCCGCTGTCGGGCGAGCAGTTGATCGGTTGCGGTGTATTCAAGCCCAAGGGTGGATTCCATCTCGGCGCGAGCTAACAAGTAACGCGATGCGGGCAGACTATTTGGCGCACAGGGTGAAAACGCCCGTAAAAATGCCCGCCGAGAACCCTTATGATGTGCGCCAAAGCAGCCGCGCCCAAGTGCGCGGCATTAGCCTCAGCGGCATCTTGCGTTGGCGCATAGCGAATCGGGCATCCGCCCCCGCAGTGTGAAATTATTGGAGCACGAGAGGAGTCTTGAGCATGGTAAGAAAAGTGTCGATGCCGGGTGCCAATGCGCTCATGTTGGGCGCATTGTTTTACGGCAGCGCCATTGCCGACGAGGTACCTGCCGTGCCTGCAGTGGTCACCCAAGTGTGCGCGGCCTGCCATGGCATCGACGGCAACAGCACCATCCCCACTATTCCCAAGCTCGCCGGAAGCAACCCCGATTATTTGTTGCGTGAGTTGAGAGACTTCAGTGCCGGCAAGCGCAAGAGCGATGTGATGGGCGCGATTGCGCCAACCATCGACGCTGCAGACCTCAAGGCTGCGGCGGCTTACTTTGGCAAGCAGAAGTCCACCTCCGAGCCGGTGCTCGACGCTGCCTTGGCCCAGGTGGGCAAGAAGATTTTTCTGCAGGGCGATGAACCGCGTGGCCTGCCGGCCTGCGCCGGGTGCCACGAAGAAGACGCATCGGGCAGCAAGCGCTTTCCGCACCTGGCAGGGCAGCATCGCGAGTATCTGACCGACCAGATGCAGAAGTTCCGCAACGACGTGCACATGTACCCGGGAGCCACCTACATGCGCGAGGTGGCAAAGCGCATGACCGAAGACGAAATCAAAGCGGTCGTCGAGTTCTTGGCGGCACTGTAAGGGGCTTATCGTGAAGGGAATCAAAGTGAACTTTTTCGTCAAGACCCTGTGCCTGTGTTTGTGCTGGCCGCTGTTTGCGCTGGCACAGACTTCCGCGCCTGCAAGCGCCGATGGCAAGACCCCGGTGTGGAACGAGTTAAAGGGTGAGAAGCTCGAAGCGCTGCAACTCAAAGGCGATGTCACGCGTGGTGCCGAGGCGTTTCAGCCGTGCCAGGGCTGCCACCGGCGCGGTGCCGTTGGCAGCGCCAGCGGCCTGTATCCGCGTCTGGCTGGGCAGCACGCCACCGTGCTGGTGGAGCAGATCACCGACATTCGCGCGGGCAAGCGCGTCAACCCCACGATGGCACCGTTTTCTGACGAGCACGTCTTGACCACCCAGGAGATTGCCGATATTGCTGCGTACCTGCAGTCGCTGCCGCCCAAGACCTTGCCCGAAGCCAAGGGGCCGGGGAGTGCGCTGGAGCGGGGTGAAAAGCTCTATGCCAAGGATTGCGCGGTGTGCCACGGCAATCGGGGCGAGGGCGATGCCAAGAAGTTCATGCCCCTGGTCGCGGGGCAGCATTACCAGTACCTGCTGCGTGAGATGGCGCTGATCCGCGACGGCAAGCGCGGCAATGCCAACCCGGACATGGTGAAGGTCATCAGCGCCTACGGCAACGCCGATCTGGAGGCCGTGGCCGATTACATCTCGCGGCTGCTGGCCCCCTGACGCACTGCTGGGCAGGCCGTGTTATGCGGCAACACCCGGCTGAAACAGCAGGGTGAGCACCAGCAGCAGCGCGTAGAAACCGATTTCCAGCGTCTCGGTGATGGGCTGGATCTTGCGCCACGCGCCGTACACGTGCACACCAATCATGCTGATGGAAACAAAGTACAGCACCTCGAAAATCGCCTGCTGGCGTTCCAGGTAAAACGCGCCCAAAAATCCCATGGCGTCCACGCCAACCACAAACGCGCCCAGACAGCGGCCAAAATAAACCGCGAGGTCGGTGTCCTCGGGAATGCGCCAGCGCATCAGGCGCGCCCAGGTCAGTGGCACCAGCAGCAGCGGCAGCGCAAAGAACACGGTGGTGAGGCTGGCCAGAACCAGCAGATAGAGTTGGCTGTGAGCTGAATACATTCCAATCATGCTGAACTCCTTGGGTGGGTGGGTGGGGGTATCAGGCCGGTGTGATCTGCCCGGCCAGCAGTTGTGGATGGCGGCCCAGCACCGATTCGTGCAAGCGCTGAACCGACTCGTCTTCAATCGTTCGCGGGTGTGGCAAGTCAATCGGCAAATCCAGGATCACGCGCGAGGGCTGGCCCGAGAGAAACAAAATGCGGTCGGCTACGCTGATCGCCTCGCGCAGGCTGTGCGTGACAAACAGCACGGTCGGGCGGGTACGCTGCCAAAGCTCCTGTAACAGGACGCGCAACTGATCGGCCGTGGGTGCGTCGAGCGACTGGAACGGCTCGTCCATCAGCAGCAAATCGGGCTCAATGATGAAGGCGCGCAGCAAGGCCACGCGGCGCTGCATGCCGCCTGAAAGTTGGCCCGGAAACAGGTCGGCACAGCCCGCCAGCCCCACTTGCGCCAACTGGTCCGCCAGGGCTACCACCAGGTGCTTGCGCGCTTGCGCCTTCTGCACCAGTTCCAGGTTCTGCTGCACGGTCAGCCACGGCATCAGGCGCGGCTCCTGGAACATGAAGCTGGTCCGTGGCGCACTCTGCGCCTGCTCTCCACGGTGGAAGGCAATGCTGCCTTGCATGTCACGATCCAGCCCCGCAATCAGGTTAAGCAGGGTGGACTTGCCCGCACCCGACGGCCCCACGATGGCGACAAACTCACCCGGCTGCGCAGTAAACGCCAGCGCCTTGATGGCGCAGCAATCATTGGCGTAGGTTTTGTTGCGGACATCGACGGTGAGAACGGTCATGTGCGCCACCGGTTCAAATGGTTTTCAAGCGGGCGCAGCAGCACGGCTTCAAAGCAGAAAACCACCAGCGCAAAAGCCAGGGAGTAAGCCAGAATGCCGGTGATGTCGAAGAAGTGGAAGTAGTTGCCAATCTGAAAGCCCACGCCGTTGCTTCTGCCCAGCAACTCCACTACCAGCACGATTTTCCAGATGATGGACAGGCCATTGCGCGCCGACCCAAACAGGTACGGCATGAGCTGGGGCAAGTAGACCTTGAAGAAGGTGTCGCGCCTGGAGAGGCGATAGACCTGGGCCACCTGCAACAGTTTCTTATCCACGGCGCGCGCGCCTTCACGTAAGCTGATGGCCACCATCGGGATCTTGTTTACCGTCACGGCGATTACGGCGGCGGTTTCGGTCAAGCCAAACCAGATGTAGCACAGGATGATGGTCACCAGCGCCGGTATGTTGAGCGCCAGAATCAAGAGCGCGTCCAGCAGCCGATCCCATGTGTTGGAGCTGCCCATCAGAATGCCCAGCGCAACGCCGATCAGCATGGCAGCCGCAAAACTGATTGCCACACGCGTGAGCGTCATGCCCAGGTGAAACAGCAGTTCCCCGTCGCTCAACTCCTGCCACAGGGTGCTCAAGACAGCGCTGGGGGCGGGCAGGGTTTTGCTTTGCAGCACCAGCGAGAGCAGTTGCCACGCGCACAGCAGTAGCACGACCGGCAGGACGCGCGCCCAGCGCCCTTGGGCCAGGTTGGAGCCAAATTTCAGGACGGTTTGCATGCAGGAAGTGTGAAGCCTGGCCAGAACGTGCCCGCACTCAAAGTTCTGGATTTGCCCACCAGTTTGTCGCCGCCGGTTTCGCCCAGGATCTTGAAGGTCTCAGCCACCGTGGCAGCGCTCCTGGGGTCGCTGCAGGTCGGAATACCGGCCCGAAAACTGGTGCGCAGCGCCTTGAACACCGCGTCGTTTTCGGCGCGCATTTTGGGGCGCAGTGGATCCCAGGCGGCATCGTTGCTGGCCAGAATCGCCTTGGCCTCATACGAGGCCGCCAAAAAGTTTTTCAGCGCTGCGCTGTTGGCGTTGGCCCAGTCCTCGCGGAACACCCAGCCCAGCATCGGAATGGGGCGGTCAATCCCCAATCCCCTGAGGATTTCGGGCACGTCGATCAAGGCGTGCATGCCCAGCACCTCCAGGCGCGCGGTGTAATTCCAATGGTTGAGTGCGGCGTCCACCTGCCCACGCAGCATCAGCTCGTTGAGGAGGGGCGGTGCGGCATAAGTGGGCTGCGCGTACTGGGCCAAATCGGTGCCGAGTTTGCGTTGCGCGTAGGCGCGCAGCAGCAGCCAGGTCTTGTCCGAAGGGCCTCCGGCCACGCCAAGCTTTTTGTCCTTGAGGTCAAAGACCTGCCGGATGCCGCTATCGGCCTTGACCATCACCGTGCCCACCGCGTTGGAGAATGGGACAAAGGTGTAGAGGTTGGATTCGGCGCGCTGGCGGCTGACCCAGATCCAGTCGGTCACCACCATGTCCACCGCGCCGCCTTGCAGTGCGATGGTGGACGCATCGCCCGACGCCAGCGCAACCACCTTCAAATCGATGCCGCGCTTTTTGGCGAGTTCACGGCTTTGAATCAACTCCAGCTCCCAGTTGACGGTGCCAAACTCGAGCACGCCCACGCGCAGCGGCGTTAACGGGGCGTCAGTGGCACTGTGCCCCGCCATGGGCAGCAGCAGGAACAGCATGGCGCTCAGGACGCGGAGAAGGAAGGCAAAGGGCATGGCGTTGTCTTTGGCAAAGAGTGTGGTGCGTGCTGTGTGCTCAGGCCGATTTGATCAAGCCGCGCTGCGGGTCGTAGCCGAATGCGGCAATCAGGTAGAACACCAGGCTGCAGACGGCGATCACCGCGAGCGACACTGGCTCGACCTGGGCATACAGGGCAAAGCGCAGCGCTTCGATCGCGTGGGTGAAGGGGTTGATGCGCGTGAGCAGGTAAATCCACTGCGCACCCGACTCCTCCATCTTCCACAGCGGATACAAGGCGGTGGACAGAAAGAACATCGGAAAGATCACGAAGTTCATGGTGCCGGCAAAGTTTTCCAGTTGCTTGACGTAGACCGACAGCATCAGCCCAAAGGCCGAGAGCATCAAGGCCCCCAGCGCCAGCACCGGCATGGCCAGGGCGAGTTGCCCAAAGCCCAGGTCGATGCCAAACAGCATCGCCAGCAGAAAGAAAGCCAGCGCCTGCAGCACCGACAGAAAGGTGGTGCCCAGCAGCTTGCACGCCAGCAGATAGGCACGCGGCAGGGGCGCGGTCAGCAGCAGGCGCATGACCCCCATTTCGCGGTCGTAGACCATCGCCAGCGACGACTGCATGCCGTTGAACAGGCACACCATCATGGCCAGGCCCGGCAGCATATAGACGCGGTATTCCACGTAGGTCTCGTAGGGCGGCAGGATGGCCACGCCAAACACGTTCTGGAACCCGGCAGCAAACACCACCAGCCACAGGGCAGGGCGCACCAGCGACGACACCAGCCGCCCCGGTTGGCGCAAGAATTTATGAATCTCGCGCCCGGCCACCGCGCGCAAAGCCAGCACGGCGTGTGCCAGCCTCATTTCTTGGCTCCTGCGGCGGTGTCGCTCAGGTGGCAGGGCGACTCCTTCTGGTCGGCACCCAGCGTGTCGAGCGCATTGATCGGGTGCAGGAAGCCGTCAAACGGTGCCATCCCGGCAATGCCGCCGCCCACGCCGCCGTGCGCCAGAAATACCGGCTGGCGCAGTTGCTGGTCCCAGGGTCGAAACGACAGGCGCACGCCCTTGAAACCGTCGAGCACCGTATCGGCACTGCGCAGGGCGCGCCGATGCTCGCGTGCGTCAGGCACTTTGACGGCAACTTCCAGAATGGCCTTGGTGGCCATCCATGCAGCCCAGTCGGCGCTGGCCATGGGCCGCCCAGCGGCCTTGCGAAAGCGCCGTGACAACTGCGGCGCGCCATAGCGCTCCCACGAGGCTTGCCAGGCTTCGGCCACCAGACCGGCGTTGCCGACCACGGGGCGGGCAAGGTTGGTGCGGTAGGGCACGTCGCGTGCGAATTCGCCATCGGTATCGACCACCCAGACCACGTCGGCGTCGCTGCCAGCAGTCAGCAGTGCGACGTTGCCCAACTCGCGCTCGCGCGGATCGTTGGAGAGCTTGTAGGTCTTGTCGCCCGTCAGTTTGAGTGCGTAGCGCTTGATCGCCTGGCGCACAGACGCCGTGCGCGAGGCGTCGGCAGGTTCGGTGCTGCTGAGCAGCAGCACACGGTTCCATTTGCGCGCCGTCAGAAATTGCGCCATGGCATCGGCCATCATCGATTCATCGGGCAAGGTGTGGAACAGATTGGCCGCGCAGGCCGAGCGCCGCAGCGTGTCCTCAGGTGCCGAGACGTTGAACAGCAGCAAGTCGCTGCTGTGCAGCGACTTGCTCAGCTCTGCCACGTCAGCGCCGGGCAGGTCAAGCAGAAAATGGCGCACGCCTTTTTGCGCCAGCGCCAGTATCTGGGTGCGCGCTGCGGCCACATCGTCTGCGGCCACATCGCGCAGCGTCACCTTGAGCGACGCGCTGGAGAGCTGGAACTCCGATTCAGCAATCGCAACTTCGGCCCCCGTGCGCGGTCGGCCCAGCGGTTGACCGGGATAACTCTTTTCAAGCCGCTTGGTGTCGTAGCGCGCATCGTCGGGCACAAAGACCACGCCAATGGTCAGGTCGCGCGCTGCGGCCGCCAGACTGGCAGCGCCCAGCAGCGTGCACGCCAGAGCGCGCCAGTACCAGTGCAGGGCAGGGTGGCGCTCAGTCATCGATCACCACGCTGTGCGGAACACGACCAGCCTTGACGGTCTTGAGCGCCCGCCCACTGGCCACGTCCACCACCGAAACATCATCCGACATGCCGTTGGCCACATACAGCGTGGCGTTGTCGCGCGACACTGCCAGCCCCCAGGCGCGTTTGCCCACCAGAATCAGGTTGCCCACCTTGCGGCTGGCAACATCCACCACCGCCACATGGTTGGCGCGGCCCAGTGCGACGAAGGCGGTCTTGCCGTCGCTTGAAAGTGCCATGCCCACCGGGGTGATCTCGTCGGCGCGAAAGCCCTTGGGTTCAAACTTCAGGGTTTCTGCCACCGTATGGTCAGCGGTGCGGATGATGCTCACCGAGGCTCCCAGTTCATTGGTCACCCACAACTCTTTTCCGTCCGGGGTTAGAGCCAGGCGGCGCGGGCGCTTGCCGACTTCAACGTTCTTGACGATCTTGCCGCTGGCCAGGTCGATCACGTGCACCAGACTGGCTACCTCAGAGGTGGCGTAAAGCGTCTTGCCGTCGGGAGTGACGAGCACGCCTTCGGGCTCCTCGCCAACCTTGATCTTGGTAATCACCTTCTTGCTGATCAGATCGACGCCGATGATCGAAGCCGTATCTTCGTTGGAGAAGTAGAGCTTCTTGCCATCGGGCGAGAGGTCAAAGATTTCAACCCCCTCTTGCAGCTTGATCTTGTCGGTGATCTTGTGGGTGGCTACGTCGATCACGATGGCGTTGCCGTCGTCACCGCAGGCGGCGATCAGGCGCAGATGGTCTTGCGTCAGTCGCATATGGCGCGGCCGCTTGCACGCCTTGATCAGCGCGACCTGCTGTTGCGTCTTGCCGTCGAGCACGGTGATGACGCTGTCTTTTTCGCTGGAGATGAAGACTGCGCCCGTGTCCTTGGCGCAAGCCGAGGCGACCACTCCCAGCGACAGGCTGGCAGCCAGGGCAAGCGAGCTTGCGCTCAGAAGGTGTTGGGCTTTGAGGCTCATGGTTTGTTGCTCCATTCGTTATTGGTGGGTCAGGCTTAAAAAGGCGTCGGTCAGATTGGCGCTTTGTTGGTTGGCGATGAGTTGCTCGGCGCGTCCATCAAACTGCACGCGGCCCTTGTTCATCACAATGATGCGGTCGGCATCGGCGGCTTCATCCACCAAGTGGGTGGCCCACAGCACCGCCATCGATTGCTCTTTGCACAGGGCTCTGACATCGGCCATGATTTGCGCGCGTGCAGCCGGGTCGATGCCTACCGTGGCCTCGTCCATCAGCAGCAATTTGGGGCGGGTCATCAGCGCGCGGGCCAGCTCAACCTTGCGCCGGTTGCCGCCGGACAATACCCGGGCTGCGTCGTGGGCGCGCTCGGTCAGACCAAAGCGCGCCAGGCAGGTGGCGATGCGCTCTTTGGCGTCAGCGCGTGCGATGCCGTGCAGGTCAGCCTGAAACTGCAAATTGGCCTGGACGCTCAGGTCCAGGTCGAGCGCGGGTTGCTGGAACACGACGCCGAGTTGCGCCAGCGCCGCGATCGGCGTCTTGGCAATGTCGGCCTGCCCGATTTCGGCGCGCCCCTGGTCGGCGATAAACAGCCCCGAGAGGATCTGAAACAGCGTGGTCTTGCCCGCGCCATTGGGCCCGAGCAGGGCCACAAATTCGCCCGCTTCCACGCGCATGCTGACATCGTCGAGCGCCTTGCGGCTGCCAAACGATTTGCAGATCGAAGTCACATTCAGTGTCACGCTCTATCCCCGGTTGGCGTCGAGTCTATACCGACTCAGGGCATGGCACGGTGTCACCATTGCGCCTAGGCCAGCGGAAAGCCGGAGGTGGTGCGCACGGTGCCACTCTTGTCGATCAGCATCACATCCACGTCGTGGATTTTGGTGGCCAGTGCCAGCGATTTCTCCACTCCCAACACCATGAATGCGGTCGACAGGCCGTCCGCCAGGATGCCCGTGGGCGCAACCACCGTGGCGCTGGCTAGCTCCAGTGGTGAGTCGCCACTGGCAGGGTCGAAGATGTGGTGGTGCACAAAGTCGGCACTGAAGTACGTTGCGTAGTCGCCCGAGGTGGCAACCTTGCGCCCGTCCATCTTGAGCGTGGCTGCAACCACGTCGTCGTGGCGCGGATCGCCCACGCCCAGGAGCCAGGATTGGCCTTGCGCTTTGTTTCCGATCGAGCCGTATTCGCCAGTATCGAGCAGCGCGTGCTGCACCCCCCGGTTGCGCAGCGCCTGCAAGGCCAAATCAACCGCATAGCCCTGGGCCAGGCCATTGAGCGTGATGGCCATGCCCGGTGTCTTCAGATGTACTTGTTGCCGGTCAAACTCCAGCCGTTGCCAACCCACCAGGGCTTTGGCAGCGGCGATTTCAGCCGGCTTTGGCAGGCTGGCGTTGGCACTTGCCTGGCTAAAGGCGTTCCACAGCGGCTGCACTGTGATGTCAAAGGAGCCTGCGGTCATCATGGACAACTGCTGCGCAAAGGTGAGTACGGCCAGCAGGTGGGTGTCGGGCGCTTGCAGCGCGCCATGCTGGTTGAGTTGAAACACCTGGCTGCGCTCTTGTTTCAGGCTCATCAGGGCGTCGATGGTTTGCACTTGTGCCAGGGCATCTTCAATCGCCGCTCGGGCCACCGGCGGGTTGTCGTGCAGCACCTTGATCGTCACCGTGGTTCCGAACGCAGTGGCCGATCCAGTGTGCAGGTTGGCTGCGCTGGGCATTGCCTGCGCAATGGGGTCGGCCCATCCCGACAGACCGGTCACGCTGGCCATTGCGCCCACGCCCAGAGAACCTGAAATGAAAGTGCGTCGTTGCATGGCATCTCCTTTACCTGGCGTTGGCGTTTTGAATCGGAATAATCCGGGCGCGCTTCTTGGCCATCATCAGGGGCGCGCATTTCGTGTCGCTGGCATAGATGACAACGCAATCCATGCACTGAAAGCATTCTTCGTACTGAACCTCGCCGGTGGGCTTGATCGCCTGGTAGTTGCAGCGGTGGTTGCAGGTCTGGCACGGGGCTCCGCATTCGCGCCGCCGCACAATCCAGTGGAGCACGCGCACGCGCCCAAGCAGCGAGAGAAACGCGCCCAGCGGGCACAGCACCCGGCAGAAAAACTTGTAGACCAGCAGATTGGCGACGATCAGCCCCACCGCATACAGCACAAACGGCCAGGCGCGCACGAAGTTGAGGGTGATGGCGGTCTTGAACGGCTCCACCTCAACCACCATGTCGGTGCTATTGGAGGACAGTGTGGCGCTTACCAGAATGCCCGCCAGCAACAGGTACTTGACCCACTTCAGGCGACGATCCCACTCTGGCGGCAGCCGCTTGGGGCGAATCTTCAGCAAGCGCCCCAGGTTGCTGATCAACTCCTGCAGCGCACCAAACGGACAGAGCCAGCCGCAAAAGGTGCCACGCCCCCAGAACATCAGCGAAATCAGCGTGAACGCGGTTAGTGTCACCGTCATGGGGTCGTACAGATAAAAACCCAGGCCGCGCCCTGCCACCAGCGCCTGCCACACGCTGGTGAGGTTGACGATGGAGAGTTGCCCCTGTGCATAAAAGCCAATGAAGAACAGGGTAAAGAGCAGATAGAGGTTGCGCAAGACGGTGAAGCGCCTTGGGCGGGCAACCAGTTGCTTTTGAAACACCAGCGCGATGACCAGGATGGCCAGTGCACTGAGCAACACGGCGACTTCGATCCAGCGCTCATGCCAGGTGCTGGCCCAACTCTTGTTGTCGCCTTCTGGCAAGCTGTACAGGCGCTCGGGCAGCGTCAGGTTGAGGCTGAAGTCCTGGGTGATGCGCTCCGGGAAAATCATGCCTTTGAGGCGCGTGATCGGCAACACAAAATCAAGCCGGCGCGAGGGGTCAAGTCCCGAGCGGCCAATGATCCTGAAGATCGTGAAGCTCTCCTTGTCCAGGCCCCATCCCGGGTCATCCTTGAGGGTAATTTCCAGGTCGAGGTCGCGCATTTCCATGGGCAACTGGTCTTGCGAGGCGACAATCCGGTCTGGTGCGCTGCCGCGCATGAAGTTCTCGCCGGTGACGCTGTAGCGCCCTTTGGACATCACCAAAATGGCGTGGTCTTCCGGGTCAATGCGCGACTGGAGCTTGTCCCAGGTCGCCTGACTGAGCAGGTTGCGGCCAATGCTGGGCACCGAGACGTATGCCACGTACAAGTCGATAAACGGGGCCTGCGGTTGGCTGAGTGCATCCGCGTCCAATCCTGCGGCGGCAGTGGCGGCAAATTTCTTTTCAACGTCGGCGTTGCTGAGCACAAGGCGCTGGATCAGACCTGCGTCCATCAATTCCTTGATGCTGTGGGCCTCCAGCACGTTGGGCTTGATGCGGGCGATCAACTCGGGGTCGCGTCCTTCGGAGAAGCCGAGTTTCTTGCGCGCCACCTTGAGCGCAGACGACAAAATGCTCTGGTTGATGATGCGCAGCGATGCCGTAGCCCGCGTAATGCCGTCCAGTTCGGCCGCTTGCGGGCTGATGTT
>CAIPBW010000463.1 GCA_903863395.1 uncultured beta proteobacterium | reverse complement strand
GGGAACTCAAGGCTTTGTGCAATATCCTGCGGGTTCATGGTGTATCCTTTTCCGTAATTTCCCTGAGCACACACCGCGATCTTAATGTTTGTGGCGCTGCCTTCCGGGAAAGTCGCCCATTTGCTATTCGCAGCGAGAATTTGTTGCCGTGGCCGCTGGCCTGATCATTGCTAGTTGTGATGATGCACTAACCGAATCGAAAGATGACCCTGTGAGCTCCAGCCCGCCGATTGCAAAACACGCGCTCGCTGCGCTGATTGAAGAGCACCTGCTGTCCACCGTGGGTGTGGCATCCGACCACGCCAGTCGCACCGACCTGATGCAGGCCGTGGCCGAGGTGGCACGCCAGCAGCTCTCGCAGCGCTGGGTACAGACGCAGGAGCGTGAGCGCGCCGAGAAGTCGCGCCGCGTGGTCTACCTGTCGATGGAATTTCTGATGGGGCGCACGCTATCCAACGCGCTGGCGGCGCTCAACCTCACCGCCGGTGCGCGCCAGGGGCTGGTGCAGCACGCCCAGACGCTCGAAGACGTGGCCGAGCGCGAGCCCGATGCGGCCCTGGGCAACGGTGGCCTGGGGCGGCTGGCGGCGTGCTTTCTGGACTCGATGGCGACGCTGGGCCTTCCCTCGTTTGGCTATGGCATCCGCTACGAATACGGCATGTTTGCGCAGGCCATCGTCAAGGGTTCGCAGGTCGAGTACCCCGACCCCTGGCTGCAGGACGGCACGCCCTGGGAATTTCCGCGCACCCATATTTCCTACCCGGTGCGCTTTGGCGGCTGGGTCGAGCAGGTCAACGGCCAACCGGTGTGGCGACACGCGGGCGAAGTCGCCGCCAAAGCCTACGACATGGTGGTGCCCGGCCACGGCACCGAGCATGTCAGCACCCTGCGCTTGTGGAAGGCGGTGGCACCGGCCCACATTGACCTGAGCGCCTTCAACACCGGCGACTACGCGCGCGCTGCCAGCACCAAGAACGAGTTTGAAAATATTTCGTGGGTGCTCTATCCCAACGACAGCACGCCCGCAGGGCGCGAATTGCGCCTCAAGCAGGAGTATTTCTTTGTTGCCGCGTCGATCCAGGACCTGATCAAGCGCCACCTCGACGAGCACCCCACCCTGGCCAATCTGGCCGACAAGGTGGCCATCCACCTCAACGACACGCACCCGGCGATTGCCGTGGCCGAGTTGATGCGCCTGCTGTGCGACCAGTACGGCATGGAATGGGACGACGCCTGGGCCCTGTGCGGCAAGACCTTCTCCTACACCAACCACACGCTCATGCCCGAGGCGCTGGAGACCTGGCCGCTGGGCCTGATGCAGCACGTGCTGCCGCGCCACATGGAGATCATCTTCCGCATCAACAAGGAGTTTCTGGAAATCGCCGCGCACCACCGTCCCGGCGACAACGGCTACCTGGAGCGGCTCTCGCTGATCGACGAGCACGGCGAACGCCGCGTACGCATGGCGCATCTGTCGGTGGTGGGCAGCCATACCATCAACGGCGTATCCGCCTTGCACTCCAACCTGCTGGTGATGACGGTGTTTGCCGACTTTGCCGACCTGTGGCCCGAGCGCTTTACCAACATGACCAATGGCGTCACGCCCCGGCGCTGGCTGGCGCAGGCCAATCCGGCCTTGTCGGATCTGCTCGACACCACCCTGGGCACGCGCTGGCGGCTCGATCTGGAGCAACTCAAGGGCCTGCGCGCGTACCAGAAAGATGCGGCCTTCCAGTCACAGTTCATGGCGGCCAAGCGCGCCAACAAGGTGCGCCTGGCAAGCTACATCGAGCGTTGCACCGGCACCCGCATCAACCCCGACAGCCTGTTTGACGTACAGGTCAAACGCATCCACGAATACAAGCGCCAGTTGCTCAACCTGCTGCACGTGGTCACGCGCTACCAGGCGATTCTGGCCAACCCCGAAGCGCCCTGGGTGCCGCGCACCGTGATTTTTGCGGGCAAGGCGGCGTCGAGTTACTACGCAGCCAAGCAGATCATCCGGCTGATCAGCGACGTGGGCGCAGTGGTCAACAACGACCCGCGCGTGGGCGACAAGCTCAAGGTGGTGTTTGTTCCCAATTACGGCGTTTCGGTGGCCGAGGTCATCATGCCCGGTGCCGATCTGTCCGAACAGATTTCCACCGCCGGTACCGAAGCCTCGGGCACCGGCAACATGAAGCTCGCGCTCAATGGCGCATTGACGATTGGCACCGACGATGGTGCGAATATCGAAATCCGCCAGAACGTGGGCGACGACAACATCTTCATCTTCGGCCTCAAGACGCCTGAGGTGCGCGCCCTGCGCCTGAGCGGCTACCAGCCGATGCGCTACTACGAGTCCTTGCCGGCGCTGCGCGCGGTGCTTGATGCCATCGCCAACGGTGTGTTCTCACCCGATGAACCCGGGCGCTACCGGCCGTTGATTGAGTCGCTCCCCTGGGGTGGCGACCATTACCTGCTGCTGGCCGACTACGAGTCGTATATCGCCACGCAGCACCAGGTGGATGCTGTGTTCCGCCAGCCGCTGCAGTGGTGCGAACGCGCCATTGCCAACGTGGCCGGCATGGGCGTGTTCTCATCGGACCGCACCATTCAGGAATACGCGCGCCGCATCTGGAACGTTGCGCCTGCGCGCACTTGACACCGCACACCTGCTCCATGCTCAACGCCCACGCCATCGAACTGATTTGCAGCGCCTGCCACGGCGACCCGTTTTCGGTGTTGGGCCCGCACCGAGGCGCCGATGGTGCGCTCTCGATCCGCGCCTTCTTGCCCACGGCGCGCGAGGTCACTGTGCTGCACGCCAGCACGGCGGCACCGCTGGGCGTGCTGACTTGCCGCCACGACGACGGGTTTTTTGAAGGCACGGTGGATGCCGACCCGACTCTGGCGTACCAGTTGCAGGTGCGCTGGGACAGCGGCCTCACCAGTGTGCTGCACGACCCCTACCGCTTTGGCATGGTGCTCGGTGAAATGGACGTGTGGCTGCTGGCCGAAGGCACGCACCTGCGCCCCTACGAAATTCTGGGAGCACACCTGCGCCGCATGGACGATGTTGCGGGCACCAGTTTTGCAGTCTGGGCACCCAACGCCACGCGCGTGAGCGTGATGGGCGACTTCAACCACTGGGATGGCAGGCGCCACCCGATGCGCCTGCGCCGCGAGTGCGGCGTGTGGGAACTGTTTCTGCCCGACGTGGCCCCGGGCAACGCCTACAAGTTTGAAATCCGCAGCGCCAGCGGCGAGGTGCTTGCGGCCCGCTCCGACCCCTACGCGCGCCAGGCCGAACTGCGCCCGGCCACGGCCAGCGTGGTGGCCTCCATGCCGGCGTGCCTGGCCAGCGACGCACAGCGGCGCACGGCCAACGCGCTCAACGCGCCGGTCAACATCTACGAAGTGCATCTGGGCTCGTGGCGCCGGGTGGTGGACGCCACCAGTGGCGTGGCGCGCTGGCCCACTTGGGACGAAATCGCCGACATGCTCGTGCCCTACTGCCAGGACATGGGCTTCACCCATCTGGAGTTGCTGCCCATCAGCGAGCACCCGTTTGATGGCTCCTGGGGCTACCAGCCAGTGGGCCTGTACGCCCCGACCTCACGCTTTGGCCCGCCTGAAGGCTTTGGCCGCCTGGTGCAGCGTTGCCACGAGGCGGGCATTGGCGTGCTGCTCGACTGGGTGCCCGCGCACTTTCCCAGCGACGCACATGGCCTGGCGCATTTTGATGGCAGCCACCTGTACGAATACGCTGACCCGCGCGAAGGTTTCCACAACGACTGGAACACCCTGATCTACAACCTGGCGCGCACCGAGGTGCGCAACTTCCTGATTGGCAACGCCTTGTACTGGCTGGAACGCTATGGCGTTGACGGCCTGCGCGTGGACGCGGTGGCCTCGATGCTCTACCGCGACTACAGCCGCAAAGCCGGCGAGTGGATTCCCAACAAGGACGGGGGCCGCGAAAACCTCGAAGCCATTGCCTTTCTCAAGCGCATGAACGAAGTGGTGGGCGCCGAGCGGCCCGAGGCCATCACGCTGGCCGAAGAATCGACGGCGTTCCCCTCGGTGTCGCGCCCGACCTACGCCGGTGGCTTGGGCTTTCACTACAAGTGGAACCTGGGCTGGATGCACGACACCCTGGACTACATGCAGCGCGACCCGGTGCACCGCAAGTACCACCACGGCGAAATGACGTTCGGGCTGATGTACGCCTTCAGCGAAAACTTTGTGCTGCCGATTTCGCACGACGAGGTGGTGCACGGCAAGGGCTCGCTGCTGTCCAAGATGCCGGGCGACCGCTGGCAACAGTTTGCCAATCTGCGCGCCTACCTAGGCTTCATGTTCGGCCACCCGGGCAAGAAGCTACTGTTCATGGGCTGCGAGTTTGCCCAGGTGCGCGAGTGGAACCACGACCAGAGCCTGGACTGGCATCTGCTCGACGACCCCGCGCACGCAGGCATCCAGCGCCTGGTGCGTGACCTGAGCCGCCTGTACCGCGCCACCCCGGCGCTGTACCAGCGCGATTTCACCCACAACGGTTTTGAGTGGATCGACCACACCGATGCAGCGCACTCGGTGCTGAGCTTTATCCGCCACGGCGACGACCCCCACAGCTTCATGCTGGTGGTGTGCAACTTCACCCCCACGGTGCTGCAGGGCTACCGCATCGGCGTGCCGCAAGCGGGCCAGTACCGCGAGTGTCTCAACACCGACTCCGTCCACTACGGCGGCAGCAATACCGGCACGCCGCTGGGCGCAGCCAGTGCCGAACCGCGCGCCTGGCATGGCCGCGCGCACTCCATCCTCCTGAACCTGCCGCCGCTGGCGACGGTGATGCTCGAATGGAAATCCTGAAGAACACGCATTTGCAGACTGGCCGCCCCTGGCCGCTGGGGGCCACCTGGGACGGCCACGGCGTCAACTTTGCCGTGTTCTCGGCACACGCCCAAGCGATGGAGCTGTCCCTGTTTGACGCCGGCGGTGCCGTTGAAGTGGCGCGCCTGAACCTGAGCGCCCACACCAGCGACATATGGCACGGATACCTGCCCGGCGCCGCGCCGGGTCTGGTGTACGGGCTGCGCGCGCAAGGCCTGTGGCAGCCCGCGCAAGGCCACCGCTTCAACCCGCACAAACTGCTGCTGGACCCCTACGCGCAAGACGTGGTGGGGCGGTTTGTCTGGTGCGACGAGCAGTTTGGCTTTCAGCGCAACCAGCCCGACGTGATGGACACGCGCGACAACGCCGCGCTGGCACTCAAGGCGCGCGTGGTGCACGACGACTTTGACTGGGAGGGCGACACCCACCCCCGCGTACCACGCGACCAGACCGTGCTCTACGAGTTGCACGTCAAGGGCTTTACCAAGGCCCATCCCGCGCTGCCGCTGGCACTGCGTGGCACCTACGCCGGCCTGACACACCCGGCCACGCTGGCGCATTTGCGCAGCCTGGGGGTGACCAGCCTGAGCCTGCTGCCGGTGCACTACGCGCTGGACGAAGAGCGCCTGGTGCGCCAGGGGTTGTCCAACTACTGGGGCTACAACACGCTGGCCTTTTTTGCCGTCAATCCGGCGCTGGCCTCGGGGCTGAACGGGGGCAACGCGCGCGACGAGTTCCGCACCATGGTCAAGACCTTGCACCGCGAGGGCTTTGAAGTGCTGCTTGACGTGGTGTTCAACCACACAGCCGAGTCCGACGAGGCCGGGCCGCACTTGAGCTTTCGCGGCCTGGACAACGCCAGCTACTACCGCCTGCGCGCCGACAACCACGCGCTCTACGAAAACTACAGCGGCTGCGGCAACACCCTGGACATCCGCCAAACGCGCGTGTTGCAACTGGTGATGGACAGCCTGCGTTACTGGGTGAGCTCGATGCACGTGGACGGTTTCCGCTTTGATTTGGCGCCGGTGCTCGGGCGCGGCGACCACGGCTTTGAGCGCGGCGGCGCGTTCTTTACCGCCATTGCCCAAGACCCGATTCTGTCGCGCGTGAAGATGATTGCCGAACCCTGGGACACGGGCCCGGGCGGCTACCAGGTGGGCGGTTTCCCGCGCGACTGGAAGGAGTGGAACGACCGCTTTCGCGACGACATGCGCAGCTTCTGGCTGCGCAGCGCGGTGCAGCCCTGCACGCGAGGCGCTTTTGCGCTGCGCCTGTGCGGCTCGTCCGACCTGTACCAACACCACCAGCGCCGCCAGCGCCCGCCGGCCGAGTCGGTCAACTACATCGTCTCGCACGACGGCTTCACGCTGCGCGATCTGGTGAGCTACAACCAGCACCACAACTACGCCAATGGCGAGGACAACCGCGACGGCCACGCCAACAACCTGAGCGACAACTGTGGCGCAGAGGGCCCGAGCACCGACCCCGCCCTCAACGCCCTGCGTGCGCGCTTGCAGCGCGCCCTGCTGGCCACCACCTTGCTCGCGCAGGGCACGCCGATGCTGTGCGCGGGTGATGAAATGGGCCACAGCCAAAGCGGCAACAACAACCCCTATTGCCAGGACAACGCCACCACCTGGATCGATTGGGTGCAGGCCGACCTGGACCTGATTGCCTTTACGCAGCGCGTGCTCTCCGTGCGCCACCACCTGCTGCCGTTTCGCAACCAGTGGTACAGCGGCCAAGCCGACGCGCACGGCGCGCCCGACCTGGCTTGGCTGCAGCGCGACGCAACACCGCTGGTGAGCGCCCACTGGAACCAGCCCAATGAACTGGTGCTGGGCTGCTGCATCGGCCACCCCGGGCGTGCCGTGGCACCGGTGCTGCTGCTGATCAATGCCGGCACCACCGACGCCGACTTCACCCTGCCCACAGGGCGCTGGCAAGCGGTGCTCGACAGCGCACAGGCGCAAGGGCGCTCCCATTGGCACGGGGTTGGCGCTGCTGCGTTTGGCCTGCGCGCGCACAGCATCGCGGTGCTGGTGCCCGAGGACGCGGTGCTCGACGCGTCGCTGGCGGCACCGGACACACTCCTTTACACCACGCTGCCATGAGCCTGCCACGCGACAGCGGCATCCTGCTGCACATCACCTCGCTGCCAGGCCCGCACGGCAGCGGCGACCTGGGCGCGGCGGCCTACCACTTTGTCGACTGGCTGGTGGGCGCGCAACAGGGCTTGTGGCAGATCCTGCCACTGGGCGGCGTGGGGCCGGGCAATTCGCCTTACATGAGCAGTTCTGCCTTTGCCGGCAACGTGCTGCTGATCGACCTGCACGAACTGCTGCAGCGCGGCTGGTTGCGTGAGGCCGACCTGGCAGTGCCGCCCACCTTCAGCGACATGCAACTGCAGTTTGACGCCGTCATCCCCTGGCGCATGGCGCGCCTGCAACTGGCAGCGCTGGCATTTTCCCAGAGCAGCAACGCGGCCGACCAGGCCGACTTTGCCGCGTTCTGCGGCGCCCAGGCGCACTGGCTGCACGACTACGCGCTGTTCATGGCGCTGGTGCAGGACCAGCAGCAACAGGTCTGGAACGACTGGCCGCAAGCGCTGGCGCAGCGCGACAGCGAGGCACTGCGCGCGGCAGAACACCGGCTCGCGCACGAGGTAACGTTCTGGAAGTTTTGCCAATGGTGTTTCGCGCGCCAGTGGAAGCGCCTGCGCGCCTACGCCAATGGGCGCGGCGTACGCATCGTTGGCGACGCGCCGTTGTTTGTGGCCCACCAGAGCGCCGATGTGTGGACGCACCAGAATCTGTTTGAGCTGGAGGCCAGCGGCGCGCCGCGCGTGGTGGCAGGCGTGCCGCCCGACTACTTCAGCGCCACCGGGCAACGCTGGGGCAACCCGCTGTACCGCTGGCAGGCGCACGCCGACGAGGGCTACGCCTGGTGGATCGCGCGTGTGCGCCAGATCTTCGAATGGGTGGACGTGGTACGCATCGACCATTTCCGCGGCCTTGCCGCGTACTGGGAAATCCCGGCCAGCGCGCCGACCGCAGAGCACGGGCGCTGGCTGCCCGGCCCGGGCGCAGCGCTGTTTCACGCGCTCCAGAGCGCGCTGGGAACGACCCCCATCATTGCCGAAGACCTGGGCACGATCACGCCCGACGTGGAAGCACTACGCACCACGTTCGCCTTCCCCGGCATGCG
>CAIPBW010000462.1 GCA_903863395.1 uncultured beta proteobacterium | reverse complement strand
CCGTCACCATCCCCGAAGAGCGCGGCAGCTTCAAGCGCTTTTGCGCGTTGATTGGCGCCCTGCCCGGCGGCGCACGCAACGTGACCGAGTTCAACTACCGCATCGGCGACGCAGCGCGCGCGCACGTGTTTGTGGGCCTGACCACCCACGGCAAAGGCGAGTCGCAAAAAATTGCCGCCAACTTCGGCAAACACGGTTTTGAGACGCTGGACCTCACGCACGACGAACTGGCCAAGGCGCATATCCGCCACATGGTGGGCGGGCGCTCGGCGCTGGCGCAGGATGAGCGCCTGCTGCGCTTCATCTTTCCCGAGCGACCCGGCGCGCTGATGAAATTTTTGAGCCTGATGCGCCCCAACTGGAACATCAGCCTGTTCCACTACCGCAATCAGGGTGCCGACTATGGCCGCATTCTGGTCGGCCTGCAAGTGCCAACGGCAGACGCCAAAGCCTTTGCTGGTTTCCTCAAAACGCTGGACTACCCCTGCGTAGACGAAACCGCCAACCCGGTCTATCGAATGTTCTTGCAGTAAGGCCTGGCGGCATTACTTGGAAAGCGTCGGCAAGTCCAGGGTTACGGTGGCCGGGCCGGTGGCGTCTGCACCCAGCACGGCACGGCGTGCCGCAACCGATTGCAGTACCAGGGTGCCGTCCACCGTGGCACCTACGCGGTATGCCCTGGGCGGCTTGCCGTCCACGGCAATCAGGGCTGCGCCGCTGTGGGACGGGTCGGCCACTACGCCGGTCAGTTGGAAGCGGCTGCTCAGCGGCGCCGCCTCGGGCGTTGCCGCCACCTTGCCGCCGCCCAGCGCCAGGGCTACCACCTGGGAATCAATGGTGGCGCTGCCCGCACTCAGTAGGGCGGGTGGCGCATTGGCGGGTGCGCCCGCGCCACCGCCCTTGAGCACCCAAAAGGTGGCGCTTAAGCCCGCCGCAGCCGCAACCAGGAACGTTACCGTGCGCGGCCACCACACGCTGTTGGAATTGGTTTGCATGGCGAGATTATGATTGACATCACCATGAATATTCCACACCCCCGTTTCACCTCCGTTGCGCGCACGCTCCAACGGCGCGTTTCCACCGGCTTTACGCTGATCGAACTGATGGTCGTTCTGGTCATCCTGGGCGTGCTGGCGGCGCTGATCGTGCCCAACGTGCTCGACCGTGCTGACGACGCCCGCGTGACCGCAGCGCGCACCGACGTCAACAACCTGATGCAGGCGCTCAAGCTCTACAAGCTTGACAACCAGCGCTACCCGACGGCCGAGCAGGGCCTGCAGGCGCTGCTGGTCAAACCCACCACCGGGCCGATTCCGACCAACTGGAAGTCTTACCTGGACAAGCTGCCCAACGATCCCTGGGGCCGCTCCTACCAGTACCTCAACCCCGGCGTAAAGGGCGAGATTGACGTGCTCTCGTTTGGCGCAGACGGCCAGCCCGGTGGCGAAGGAAAGAACGCGGACATCGGTAGCTGGGAGTGAAGCCACCGCCCTGCGTTAAGCGCCTGCGCCCCCAGGGGATGCGCGCGCGCAGCGGCGCAGGCTTTACCCTGATTGAGCTGCTGGTGGTACTCACCATCATGGCGATGGCCACCGCCGGGGTGATGCTGGCACTGCGCGACAGCTCCGCCACCACGCTGGAGCGCGAGGCGCAGCGGCTGGGGGCACTGCTCGAATCCGCACGCGCGCAGTCGCGCATGACCTCCGTGCCGGTGCGCTGGCACACCACCGAGACCGGCTTTGTGTTTGAGGGTCTGGAGCCCACCGCGCTGCCCACGCGCTGGTTCAGCGCCGATGTGCGCTCGGACTTTGTCGGCGAGGCCATCCTTGGACCGGAACCCATCATTGCGCCGCAGGCCATTGGGCTGGTGAGCGTCTCCGACCCCACGCGCCGCCTGGTTCTGGCCACCGATGGCGTGCATCCGTTTGCGGTGCAGACGCGGCCTGACGCTGCACCCGGCACGCCATGAAACGCCTGCTCGGATTCACCCTGATCGAAGTGCTGGTGGCGCTGGGCATCGTTGCGCTGGCGCTGGGCTCGGGCGTGCGCGCCACCAACGCGCTCACGCGCAACGCGCAGCGCCAAAGTGACCAGATGCTGGCCCAGCTCTGCGCCGAAAACGCCATGATCGCCGTGCGCCTGGCCAAGCAGATGCCCGCCGTGGGCGAGAATGATCGCACCTGCGAGCAAGGCGGGCGCAGCTTCAACCTGCACCTGACGGTAGCCGCCACGCCCAACCCCAATTTCATGCGCATCGACGCCCAGGTACTAGAAGGCGAGGCCTCGATTTTGTCTTTGGCCACGGTCGTCGGACGGTTTTGAAAATATGGCCCCCAGAAATTGTCGAGGGTTCACGCTGATTGAGTTGCTGGTGGCGCTGGCGGTGATGGCGGTGATGGCCGGCTTGAGTTGGCGCGGGATTGACGGCATGGTGCGGGCGCAGGCTCAGGTGCAGGCGCGATCCGACGCGGTACTTACCTTGCAGGCCGGCCTGTCGCAGTGGGGGGCCGACCTGGACGCACTGCTGGAGATACCGACCACCACCGCGCTCGACTGGGACGGGCGCGCCCTGCGCGTCACGCGGCGCAACACCGCCGAGCCGGGCAAGGGTGCCCTGGTGGTGGCCTGGACGCGGCGCAACATCGACGGCACTGGCCAATGGCTGCGCTGGCAGTCGGCACCGCTGTTGACCCGTGGCGAGTGGCAAACCGCCTGGGCCCAGGCCGCACAGTGGGCGCAAAACCCTGGCGACGAAGAACGAAAGCTCGAAGTGCGTATCACCCCGTTGGAGCAATGGTCGGTGTTTTACTACCGCAACGACTCCTGGAGCAACCCACTCTCCAGTGACGGCTCGCCCATAGTGCCAGGTGGCACACCCATCGTCTTGCCCGACGGCATCCGTCTGGTGCTGACGCTACCCGCCGAGGGTGCCATCAGCGGCACCCTCACGCGCGACTGGATGCGCCCGACCCAAGGCGGCAACAAGTCATGACACCCCAACTGCATGGACTGCCGCGCTGCGCTCGCAGTGACGAAACCAAACCCGTCGTTGCCGCGTCTTCCCCTGCTATGACGACAGCTTCCCCCGCCATTGCGACTTCCCCTTTCGCCATTGCGACTTTCCCTTCCGTCATTGCGACTTCCCCTTCCGTCATTGCGAACGAAGTGAAGCAATCCATGACTTCCCAACTGCATGGACTGCCGCGCTTCGCTGCCAGCGCACAGCGGCGCGCACATCCTGAATCGAGCATG
>CAIPBW010000461.1 GCA_903863395.1 uncultured beta proteobacterium | reverse complement strand
TGACCGTGGTGGCGCAGGGGATGCCGGTCTGGGCACCACAGAACTTCTTGATCTCTGGCGGCGAGTTGCAGGTGGTGTCACCGGCGCGGCAGTCGGTGGGTGGAAGCGCGTAGCAGCTTCCGGTGCTGCCGTCCTGGCAGATCACCACCGGTGGGCCAATCGGGCCCTTGGGCAGTTCGAGCTTGCTGCAGTCTGCGCAGCCCGGGTAAACCGAGTTGTCGGGCCGGGCCCCGCTGAGCAAATCAAAGATATAGCTCCAGGCCTTGCCGCTTTGGGTTTGCGTGCAGGGGTCGGTACTGCTTGAGGGCGAAATCGAGTAGGCCAGAACCAGGCGACCGAACAGCGACGCCATCGGGTACACCATGCGCTCGCCCGAGGCAGACATGTCCAGGTACCAGCCGCGCTTGGTGGTCCAGTCAATCGTGTTTTTTGTCTGGCTATAGCCGTTCAAGTTGACGCTGGAAGTGGTGCCATCGGCCTTGGTGGAGGTATAGGTGCCGGCAATCGCGGCACCCAGGGTCTGGTTCACCAATTTGCTGGCGCGGTTGGCCTCCACCTGCGCCACGCCGATGGGAGTGGCAGGCATCGGATTGGCAAAGCCGACGCTGTCCCAGATGCCGTAAAACGACTGCCGGGTGCCCGCTGCGGTGTCGCCAGTGTCAAACAGCTTGCCGGTGCCGAAGGTGACCACCTTGCCTCCGTTGGGGTGGTCCACGATGGCGGGCGGCGCGGTGATGGGCTTGCTGCTGCCAGCGGCGTAGAGCGGCGCGCCCGAGAGGCCCAGGCAGCAATTTGACGAGGCCAGCGCCGAGCCGCTGGTAAGGTCAAACTTCCACAGATTGCCCTTGAGGTCGCCCGCGTACGCGCCGACGATGCGCTTGTTGGTGTCCAACACCAGCGTGGCACCGCTCAGGCCATTGCCGCTGCCTACGCCGGTGTCGATGTCCTTGATCAGCGCGCCGGTGTTCAGGTTGGCAACGTACAGGTGCGCGCGGCCATCCGCGCCGTAGTAGCCGTTGCCAAACACGGCCACCCAGGTGCCGTCGGTGAGTACGCCGGTCTGGATGTCGGAGAGGGTGTTGCCCAGATTGGCAAACCCGCTGGACGACGATGCGATCTCCCACTTGATGTTGGCTGCCGAGAGGCCCATGGTGGACGAGGGGGTGAGGTTGGTTACGTCGATGGCAAACACTTCCTTGCCCCCCGCGCCGAGCGAGCCAATCAGCAGGTTGCTCCAGGTGGAGCAGGCTGAGCCGCCGCTCAGGCAGGCGTCCACCTCGGTGGTGGTGCCGTCCACATAGTAGGTGTGGTTGTAGCTGCGGCTTGCCAACAGGTGCAGGTTGGGCATCACGGCGCGCGGCACAAAGGCAAAGGCTTCGGCACCGTTGCTGTCGCGAAAACCGTGCAGCATACCGTCGTTGGCACCCGCAAAGAGTACGCCCTCGGTGCGCGCCTTTTTGCTTGTCACAAACGCCTTGTAGCTCGATTGACCGTAGCTTCCCGCGGGCAACTTGTCGTAGCCCATGTCGAGCGCGCCGCCGATGAAAGTGGGCGTGGAGTTGACAATGTCCCCCAGCACCTTGGTGCGGGTGCGAAACGACTTGGGCGTGGTGATGATGCCGTTGACGGTAATGTCTTCATTGCTCTGGTCGCCGCGCAGGAAGTTGATCAGGTTGGCGTTGCTGCCGCCAACCACGTTGCTGGTCACGTAGCTGTTGGCGCTGTCAAAGCTGCCATAGCCCGAACCATTCCACGCATAGATGTTGCGTGCGCCGTAGGCGGGAATGCCATTGGTGCTAAAGCCCGCGCAATTGGGTAGCAGGGTGGTGTTTTCGGCCGAAGCTCCGGTGACCTGCCAGGCGATGCAGGTGTCGGCAGCGCTCTTGGGGTCGAGGTTGGTCGCGATGACGTCACCACTCCATGCGCCGGTCACATAACGCGGCGTGTACTTGCGGGTGTTGGTGGTCAGGGCCGCAGCCGATGCGGCTACGCCCGACTGTGACGAGTCCACGCGGTTGATGTCCGCCAGCATGCCTTCCACTGCGTCGCTGAGTTCGTCGGAGTTCTTGGCGCTGAGCAGGCGTCCACGCCCGTTGATGGTGGCATGCCACATGTCATCCATGGCCTCTTCCTGGTTGCCTGCGGCCGTGGGCCAGCCCGTGACCGCAGTGCCTACCGAATTGGTGTTGGCGATCTGGGGTGTGGCCGAAAGGTTGGCCAACGTAGCTGCGGTTTGCGGCAAGGTGCCATAGACGCCCAACCCCACACCGTAGAAGCTCATGTTCTGCCAGAAGGATTCGTTGTTGGTGGCGGTCTTGGCGTTGTTGGGCAGATCGGTGCGCAGGTCGGTGATCCAGTACTTCATGGCAACGTCGGCCATGGTGTCGGTGCCGCCACCGCTGTAGGGGTTCTTGTTGCCGTTGTAGGCATAGGACAGGCTCGTGGTGCCTGCCGGGTCGGTCCCGGTAATGGCTGTGATGCCGGTTGAATCCACATTGCCCACGCCCACGCTGGCGGTGTTGTCGTTGTAGTAACCGTCGGTGATGAGCATGGCGTAGTTGCGCCGACACGAATAGTGCTTGGCCCGGTCTGCGGGCTGGTCGCCGATCGATGTCGCCAGCGTGCTGCTGCCCAGAGAAGTTACGTCGGGCGTGTTGGCCCAGGGGCCCTTGCCATCTGCGCGCGTGAAATAGTTGCCCACCGTCTTGAGCGCCAGGCGGCTGGGGGTGCCGCCCACCGTGCCGGTGCGGGCGTAGAGCCAGGTGTAAAAGTCGGCCTTGCGCGCGCTGTCGTA
>CAIPBW010000460.1 GCA_903863395.1 uncultured beta proteobacterium | reverse complement strand
TGGACATTTGAAGCAATGCTCAACGCTTTGTTTGATGAAAGATGGAGCCAACTTGGATTGCCCGAGAGCGCATCCTGCGACGAGGCTGCGCTGAGTGAATTGATGACAACCTGAGAAAAGGAACCGGCGGCTCCAGAAAACGGTATAAACTGTATATACCGTTCACTACTGGAGCCAAAATGGTCACTTCCGCCAAACCCGTTGCAACCAAGCGCGTCAAGGCAGCGCCCGCCGCGGCCAACACCGCCGCCCCCAAGGCTGCACCTGCTGCAAAGACCCCCGTCAAGACAACTGCCCCAGCAGCCAAAGCGGCAACTCAAGCAAGCAAGGCCTCGGCCGTGGCATCTGTGGCCAAGCCCGCCAAGGTCAAGAAGCCAAAGATGGTGCGCGACAACCTGACCATGCCCAAGGCCGAGTACGAAGTGCTCGACGCGCTCAAGCAACGTGCCACCAAACTGCAAACCCACGTCAAGAAAACCGAGTTGGTACGCGCTGGCATCAAAGTGCTTGCAGCGCTGAGCGATAGCGCATTCTTGGCGGCGCTGGCAGCCGTTCCCAGCCTCAAGACCGGTCGCCCCAAAAAGTCTTGATCGCCTGCGCGTCTAACGGATCAGGCTTGCCAGGTGCGCAGCATGACGGCCGCGCACACCAGCGCAAGGCCTACGGCGAATATCATGGCCATCCGGCAAGCGAACTGCATCCAGATGTTTGCGTCGGTGCGGGTTGGTTTCATGCTTGATGGTTTCATGATGCCTTGATCCACAGTGCCCCAAGATTGGCGTCAACGATTCGCGCCAAGGCACCCATTTTTCTTCACTGAAATGACAGTTTTGTGACAGATCGGCCGCAATCGCGGCCTGTCAGCGTTTCAGCGCCCCAGACCGCTACAATTCGCAGCGACTCGACTACCGATACGCTTGAACGATGTGCCCAGTGAACAAAGATTGGCGAAAGGGCGCACCCATTCCGGCTTGGCGTCCCGACCTCAGCGTTGGTAACGCCAAACTGGATGAACAGCACATTGTCCTTTTGGAGCTGGGCCGCAACCTGCTCAGGATGCTCCATGGCCACGCCCCGCGCATGGACAGTGTGGCGTTTGCCTTGCAGGACATCTACACCCTGTGCCGCCAGCACGACCAGGACGAAGAAGAGGTTCTGCGCCACAACGCTTGCCCCACATTGGATGAGCACATCGAGTCGCACCGGGCCACACAAGAAACCCTGGCCAAACTCCTGGCGGATATTGCCCAGCATGCCATCGATGAACCCGAACTGAGCCGCGTCATTACGGACTGGATGGCGCACCACATCAGCGAAAACGACCTTCCCGTAAAGCAATACCTCAAGCACAAGGCTGGCAGCAAAGCCAGGGCTAGGGCAACGGGCCACTAGGCCTTGAGTGCCTTCGCCGGTCGTTTCTCGAAGTGTTTTAGTGCTATGTAAGTTGCAAAGCCGAGCAGACTGGAGCACAGCAGAAACGCGCCATACGCCAGAGGCCAGGGAATGCCCTGGGTCATCATGGAAAACTCGGACATACCCCCCATGCCCGCCAGAATGTTGATGGGCATGAAGACAACACCAAAGACGGTCAACTGGTTGATGCGCTTGTTCTGGTTGATATTGATGAAGCCGATGGTGGCGTCCATCAGAAAGTTGATCTTGTCGAACAAGAACGAGGTGTGGCTGTTGAGTGACTCAATGTTGCGCATGATCTGCTTGCCGTCGTCAAACTGGTCAGCCGACAGGATTTTGCCGCGCATCAGAAAATTGATGGCGCGCTGGGTGTCGAGAATATTGCCCCGGATGCGGCCATTGAGGTCTTCTTCTTCGGCAATGTCGCCCAGGATGCCGGCGGCTTCCGTATCGCTGATGGTTTCGCTCAACACCTGACGACCGACTTTGCCAAGCGTTGCATAGATGTCTTCCAGCGAGTCGGCCGAGTATTCAACGTCCGCACCGTACAGGTCCAGCAGCACATCGGTGCAATCGGTCACATAACCGACTTGCGTGCGCGCGCGTCGGCGCTGCAGGCGGAACACAGGCAACTCCTCGTTGCGCAGCGAAAACAGCACGCCCTGGTGCATGATGAACGCCACCGGAACGCTGCGCGAATTACCCTCCCGGTCAAGTAGAAAGTTGGAGTGCAGGTGTATCTGCCCGTCCTCGTCAATCAGGTGGCGTGAACTGACCTCAAGATCGGTGATGTCATCCGGGTCTGGCAACGCGAGTCCGAAATGTGCGCCAACGTAGGCCCGCTCGGCCTTGCTGGCACCGAGCAAATCGATCCAAATTGGCTTGACGCCCTCCAGGTCCTTGCGGCTCTCGATGGGAACCTGCAGCAGTTTCCCGCCTCGGAGCTCAAAGGCATTCATCTGGCTTTCGTCAAAGGAGGGTTCGCGCTCGCCAACCAACTGCTCGCGCCGCTCGTCAGACACCTCCCACAGCACGTCGTTTTCTTTTTCGGCTGGCATCTGCTGCCAGATCAGTTCCGCGTCTTCGATCGGCAAGGCGTCAAGAATGCTGCCGATCTCGCTGGCGGGCAATTGCTGCAGCAAGTTGTGCAGTTCTGCCAGATGGGTGCGCTGCACCAGGGTTTCAACGATGGCTTGACGCGGCATGCTCTGGCCATGCACCATGGTCTCCACACGCTTGTGTTTCTTTAGAATTTCAGACACTTTTTCGAGAGACATGCGGGTAACCTGGTTGATTGGGTTTCAATGGAACAGGTGAGTTTACTAGGCGTCTCAGTACCAGTCCTGCAACGCCATTGCGTGCTGCTGGGGGCGAGTTTCGGGGCTGGGCAGCCACAAGCGGTGTCCGCACACTGCGCGCGACAAAAAGTCCAGCAGCGACTGGTGCTCGCGCAGCACCCGTTGCTGCCGGTGTTCAATCAGGGGGTTGAAGATGCCATGGCGCGAGAACAACTGGCGCGGATTCTTTTTGACCCAGAGCCAAGAGCCCATCTCCAGCGTGAGCGGCAGAAAGATGCCCTGACCGTTTGCACACGACTGCAGGTGCAGGTGATCCCATAGATCGCCGTGCGCCAGGTACTGCATGCTTTGGGGCTCGATGATGTAGCGGTGGTGGCTGTGCGACTGCACAAATATGGTCTTGAGTGCGTGCATCTCTGCCAGATGGGCAATCGGCGCGCGCTTGTGGGCATACGGAAACCAGATGCGGTCTCTGCTGCCAAAGCCCGAGTGGCAATCCACGCTCAGACTGAAGTCGCGCGTTAACAGTTCGGCGGCAACCACCTCACACACAGCCTGACTCTCCATTTCCATCGGCTGATCGCGCGGCCCACGGTACCAGGGCAAGCCAGCGCTCAAGCGTTGCCCGCCCACCATGAAGGGAACCGGCTCCTGTGCCTCTACTGGCGCGTTGCGCATCAGGTCGACGCCGTGCGGGTTGGCGCGTGTGCCCATGGCCATGCCGCCGGGGTTGACCAGGGGCATGAAGACCATGCGTACTGACTCAAGTTGCCGGTGCAGTGTGCTGTCCCACTGCAAGCGCATGACCAAACTTTGCAGATAGGCGATCACGACGCCCGAGCCTATGCGCTCCAATCCATGAACACCACCGAAGTAGCCAACTGCAGGAACGTCGCGCGAGGGATTACCCAGCGTGATGACATGCACTGGATACACGGTTCCGTCGGGAAGGCCCACCTCGCAGGCAACACGCGACTCCAGCCGACCAGCGCCCAACTCAATGATGCGCTCCAATGCCTGCAATTCGGGTAACTTGGCAGCACTCATGGCGGCCAAGCATAGCGGCGCACAGGCGCACACGACAAGTGGCAAATCATGCGGCGTGGTTATTTCGCACTGTCATCGTAATGACACACACCAGGTGTAATTTGTGGTTCAGGCTCCCGAGATCCAACCACGGCCCCGCACCATGAAACATCAAAAAAGCTACTTCCGCATGATGGCCATTCCGGCCTGCGTCATCTGGGGCGTGCTTGAGTTTCTTGCCTTGCAGCGCTCGCGCGTGTCATGGCGTACTGCACGCCGCTAGGCGTGGTTCAACGCCAGGTCAAAAATATCGAAGTTGCGCAGCGGCGCGGCACCTACCTGCCGCAACACGCGGTTGAACAGCAGCGGCACCCGCTGCTCCGAAAGCCCCCCATGCGAACGCAAGGGAACTGTCAGCCCTGAAAGGTCATGTTTCGCTGCGGATGTACCGATGACAGTCAAACGGTCACTCACCACAACCAGATCACCGATTCGCTCGGGCGGGAGTTCAAAGCGAGCGCTGGCGCTGGCGCGATTGAGCACCGCTTC
>CAIPBW010000459.1 GCA_903863395.1 uncultured beta proteobacterium | reverse complement strand
GGTGCTGGCGCGCTACCAGGCCCAAGGGCTCGCGCCGGTGGTGGCCCCCGAGATCGAGTTCTACCTGACCGCGCCCAACCCCGACCCAAGCGTGGCCTATACCGCACCCCCGGCACGCGGCGGCCGTGCCGAAGTCGGGCAGTCGGCCTTCAGCCTGAACATGCTCAACGAACTGGCACCGTTCTGGGAAGATTTCCGTAGCGCGCTGGCGCGACTGGAAGTGCGCACCGACACCTGGATCCACGAAGTCGGGCAAACGCAGTACGAAATCAACCTGCTGCACGGCGACCCGCTGGCGGTGGCGGATCAGGCGTTCTTGTTCAAGTACGCGGCCAAAGAGACCGCCATCCAGCACGGGCTCAACGCGGTGTTCATGGCCAAGCCGATCTCCGGCGCGCAGGGTAGCTCGATGCACCTGCACCAAAGCGTGGTGGACAGCAGCGCGCGCAACATCTTCAGCGCCGACGATGGCACGCCCAGCGCCGCCTTTGGCCACTTCATTGCCGGGCTGCAAACCCATGTGCCCGACCTGATGCTCATCTTTGCGCCCTACGTCAACTCGTACCGGCGCTATGTGTCGGGCAGCCAGGCGCCGGTGAACCTGCACTGGGGTTACGACAACCGCACCACGGGGCTGCGCATTCCGCACAGCGCGCCGGTGGCACGGCGCGTGGAAAACCGCATCGCCGGTGCGGACGCCAACCCCTATCTGGCAATTGCCGCCTCACTGGCTGCCGGGCTGGCGGGCATGGACGAAAAACTCACCCCCACCACGGCAATAGCGCCCGGTGCCGACAGCAGCGACCACGGCCACACCCTGGCGCGCAGCTTCCTCAGCGCGCACAGGCAACTGGCGCACAGCGCCAACGCGCGCCGCCTGCTGGGCGATGACTTTGTCACCGGCTACTGCGCCGCCAAATCGGTGGAGTACGACAGCTACCTGCGCGAGGTAAGCGCCTGGGAGCGGCGCTTCCTGGGGCCGCAGGCGTAACTCGCCAGCGTGAGAGCCACGGGCGGTATGCGCCGCCCTGGAAAGTCTGCATGGAGTCGTGCCAGAACTTGGGACAGAGACGGGCTATTCGGGTATGCCGTTGAACCCCGCATTACGCAGAGCCAGCATCTGGTGATCGCGCCAGGCACCGTCGATAAACAGGTAGTCCCGAGCCAGCCCCTCAAACTCAAAACCCAAGTGCTCCAGCAGGCGCAGGCTGCGAACATTATCTGGCCGCACGTTGGCTTGGATGCGATGCAAATTCAGGACCGCAGAAAAAGCGTGTTGGATGACTGCCGCGAGCGCTTCGCGCATAAGTCCTTGCCCCTGTAGCTGCCCGTCGAGTGAGTAGCCAAGCATGGCGTTCTGGAACGGGCCGCGCGCTATCGCTGTTAGCCCAATGCTCCCCGCCAAGGACTGTGGCTGGTCACTCAGATAAAACCACCATCGCAGCGCCGTACCCGCCGCAGCTTCGCCCTCAGCCTTGGCCAATCGTTCGCGCTGAAACGCCTGTGTGCGAAAACCCTCGGGGATTGGCGGATCCCATGGTGCCAAGTGAGTGGCATTGCGTACATAGAAATCAACTACCCGGTCTGTCAGATCGACACCCGCCGGAACCAGTTGAACCCGAGGGGTGGTGATGGCGTGAAGCGACGTGTCCATGTAACTTCATGATATCGCTATGAGCGGCGCATCACTGAAAAATTGAACTCATTGAGCGGCATTTCTTTACGGCAAATTACGCTGACGAAAGATGACTTTGTTTAGCTGCTGGATTGTCACCAGGCCCGTCCAACCCGCATCGCG
>CAIPBW010000458.1 GCA_903863395.1 uncultured beta proteobacterium | reverse complement strand
CGGGTCACCGGCGTTTTGCTTGTCCACCACGGCGGCCATGCGCTCAAAGGTTTCCACCACCTGGGCCTTGGTGACCACGCCGTGGTGCAGCCAGTTGGCCATGTGCTGGCTGGAGATGCGCAGCGTGGCGCGGTCTTCCATCAGGCCGACGTTGTGGATGTCGGGCACCTTGGAGCAGCCCACGCCCTGGTCCACCCAGCGCACCACGTAGCCCAGAATGCCTTGGGCGTTGTTGTCGAGTTCCTGCTGTTTCTCGGCGTTGCTCCAGTGCGGCGTGGCGGTCACGGGCACGTGCAGCAAGCCGCTGAGCAGGGCGTCGTGCTCGTGCATCTGGTCGCGCTTGGCGTGGACTTTTTCAATGTCCTTTTGCACCTCGCGCACCAGCACCTGGTGGTAGTGCAGGGCGTGCAGCGTGGCACCGGTGGGGCTGGGCACCCAGGCGGTGTTGGCACCAGCGCGGGGGTGGGCGATTTTTTGCTCGAGCATGTTCTTCATCAGGTCGGGCATGGCCCACATGCCCTTGCCGATCTGGGCTTTGCCGCGCAGGCCGCACTGCAGGCCGACCAGCACGTTGTTGCGCTCGTAGGCGTGAATCCAGGCGCTGCTCTTCATGTCGCCCTTGCGGATCATGGGGCCGGCTTGCATGGCGCTGTGCATCTCGTCGCCGGTGCGGTCCAAAAAGCCGGTGTTGATGAAGGCCACGCGGCTGGCAGCGGCGGCCAGGCAGGCCTTGAGGTTGACGCTGGTGCGGCGCTCTTCGTCCATGATGCCGAGCTTGACGGTGCTGTCGGGCAGGCCCAGCATTTTCTCCACACGGCCAAACAGTTCGGCCGCAAACGCCACTTCAAACGGGCCATGCATCTTGGGCTTGACGATATACACCGAGCCCTTGCGCGAGTTGCGCGTCTTGCCTGCGGCGGCGTCCTTCTTGGTCAGCTTGAGGTCGTGCATGGCAATCGTGGTGGTGACCACGGCGTCCATGATGCCTTCGGGGATTTCGCGCGTGCTGCCGTCGGCTGCGGTGTAGAGGATCGCCGGGTTGGTCATCAGGTGGCCCACGTTGCGCACAAACATGAGCGAGCGCCCGTGCAGCGTGACCTTGCCCTTGCCCTGGGGCTTGGTGTACACGCGGTCGGCGTTGAGGCCGCGCGTCATGGTCTTGCCGCCCTTGTCAAAACTCTCGGTCAGGGTGCCTTGCAAAATGCCCAGCCAGTTGCTGTAGGCCAGCACCTTGTCGTCGGCGTCCACCACGGCAACTGAATCTTCCAGGTCCAGAATGGTCGAGAGCGCTGCTTCCACCACCAGATCGCAGACACCGGCCGGGTCGGTCTTGCCGATGGGGTGGTTGCGGTTGATCTGCACGTCCAGGTGCAGGCCGTTGTGCTGCAGCAGCACGCTGCTGGGGCTCTTGGCGTCGCCCTGGTAGCCGATGAACTGGCTTGCGTCCTGCAGCTTGGACTTGGTGCCGTCGGCGAGCGTCACGACCAGGTGGCCGTCCTTGATGCGGTAGCCGGTGGAGCCGACGTGCGAGCCCTTCTTCAGCGGCGCGGTGCGGTCGAGCACGTGGCGTGCGTATTCGATCACCTTGTCCCCGCGCTTGGGGTTGTAGCCGCCGGTCTTACCGACCTTGCCGCAGCCCTTGTCTTCGGACAGCACGTCGGTGCCGTAGAGCGCGTCGTACAGGCTGCCCCAGCGCGCGTTGGCGGCGTTGAGGGCGTAACGCGCGTTCATGATCGGCACCACCAGTTGCGGCCCGGCCTGGGTGGCCAGTTCGCTATCAACGTTGCGGGTGCTTACCTTCACCTTCTTGGGCACCGGCACCAGGTAGCCGATGCGCTCCAAAAAGTCGCGGTAGTCGTGCATGTTGGCACCGTGGGCGTGGTCGCCGGTGGTCACCGGCCCGGGATGGGCCTGGTGCCAGGCGTCGAGCGCGCTTTGCAGGCGGTCGCGCTCGGCCAGCAGGGCAATGTTCTTGGGTGCCAGGTCGGCTACCAGGGCGTCAAAGCCTTTCCAGAACGCAGTGCTGGATACGCCGGTGCCGGGCAGTACCTGTTTGTCAATAAAGCTGTGCAGGTTGCTTGCAACGTGCAGGCGGTGAACTTTGGTGCGTTCGGTCATGGTGGGAGCCTTTCGTCAGGAGGAAGCGGAGGGTGGGAAAAAGTCGAGTACGGCGCGCAGGGTGCTGCCGGTGCGTGTGGGCTGCGTGCCCAATTCTTCAAAGGGGAGTTGGTAGCGGTTGACCCACAGCGTCTGGTAGCCCGCCCAGGTGGCGCCGAGCGCGTCCCAGGCGTTGCTGCTGACAAACAGCACCTTGGCCGCCAGGATGCCCAGCGTCTGTTCGCCCAGGGCGTAGGCTTCGGGCGCGGTCTTGTACTTGCGCACCGCGTCCACGCTGATGATGTGGTCAAGCAATCCGTGCAGCCCCGAGGACTTGAGCGCCAGCGTCAGCATGGCGTGGTCGCCATTGCTCAGGATGCCGGTGGGAATGCCGCGCTCCTTGAGCGTTTGCAGCACGG
This sequence comes from uncultured beta proteobacterium, assembly GCA_903863395.1. Lineage (GTDB taxonomy): Bacteria > Pseudomonadota > Gammaproteobacteria > Burkholderiales > Burkholderiaceae_C > Allorhodoferax. The sequence goes on along the minus strand of CAIPBW010000458.1, from coordinate 546 downwards.
TGCGGTTCTCGGGGAAAGCGCTGAGCGAGCGGTATTGGTTCATGAGCTGCTCGACCTGCATGTCAAAGCTCGCCGTTGCGTCGGTGGAGGGCGTTTGGCCGACCAGACGTTTGATCGAAAACACGAGCGCAGCGCGGGTCAGTTCCCAAAAAGGGCGGTAGTGCGCGCCGTGGTTGCTGGTGGTCACCAGCCGGGTGTATTCAATCTGCTTGTCGCGCCACAGCACGCTCAAGGCCTGGCCCTGGCCCGGGAACAACTGCTCGGCCAGCAGGGCCACGCTGTACACGTCAAACAGGGTGCCATAGGCGTCAAACAGCACGGCGCGCGGCGGCGCGGCCTTGGTTTTTTCGGCACCTGTTGCAGGGGTTTTGGACATGGCCCTACTGTATTAGATACTTGGCACTCCATTAAACCTGTATTATTGAAAATATTCGTGACAAAAATAGAGGTAATTCATGGATGCAACCCAGCACCCCGCCACCGCGCCGCTGCCCCTGGCAGGAATTCGCGTGGTCGAATTCACCCACATGGTGATGGGCCCGACCT